>CAVLAV010000006.1:0-22797 GCA_963660735.1 bacterium | reverse complement strand
CTTTTATTAAACATAAAATTTATAGACTTTTTGTTAGTAGGGGCTGTCGTCGAAATATTTTTTATCGTAAGCGTCGCCCTGTTCGCGGTTATAACGACTGATTTGTTCTTGCGCGGTATTCTTAATGAGCGAAGTGCTTTTGCCGCGTACAGCGCCGTACAACGACGATATGCTCTTATAAAAATCTTCCTGTAATTCCGAATACGCGGTAAGTCCGCCGCGTCGTTTCCAGAACGCCGAATGGGATAAAATCGGTGTTTCGCGATTTATTCTCAAACGATATACAGGTTCGCCGTGTTCGTCGGTCTTTTGTAAACGTGTACCGTATTCGTTTTTCTCGTTACTCATAACTTTTTCTTGCCATATTTCGGTAACGGGCAAGTAATATATGAAAAGATTTCGCCTGTTCGGCTGAAAAATCTTGACGGCGCAGAGAATATTTTTATCCGTTTGCATATAACCGATTTTTTGAACGGCGTATTCGTAACATTTTTCAAAGTAAGCAAGTATTTCGTCCTTAGATTGAAATCCGTCCCAAAACTCTTTATTGCCGCCGAATTGTAAACACTCTAAAACTTTGTTGTTTTTTCGCTTGTTGTAGCGGGCGTGTAATCGGTTTAACGTTTCATTCCACGCTTCGGTCGTCGAACCGTTTAATCGCTTTTTATAATCGACGTCGTAAAGTTCTTCGCAAGTTGTGAGATGATCGTCCACGGTTTGCAGCTCGTTTTCTCTATGCAAAAGAACAGAGATCGTCGCGTGTTTTTCTCTCGGTAATTTCCACGGAGCGATTTCGTCTTTATCAAGCGATACGTTTCGTTTGTTCCAATAATAGTTATTCATTTTTGTTCATCTCCTTTTGTTAAAAATTTTAACGCATAAAAAAATCGCCCTTCGTTGTAAAGGTCGATTTACGCGTTTTCTACTATTAAGCCACGAGAACGCCGAAAATATTACAAAAATTTAAAATTATTTTTTGTAATGCTTATAAAATTGTTTTAGTCGCTTATTACGCCAATTTGCAACGAACGGATAAAGTCTTTCGGTTAAAAATTCATACGGCGTAACGTGCAGCCGATTAGTTATTTTTTCAAGAGTATAATATAAGCCGCTATAAAATTTACCGCTCGACTTAAACCCTGCCGCTTGCCTTAATTTGCTTTCGTTTATCAACCTGACGAATACTGCGCCGATAATTTCGGGTTTTTCTTTATAATATTCGTTATAATGACTGCGTTCGCTTTCGGTAGCCGAATCGAGATATTTTTCAATATCCGAATGCATCGTTTCGTTGTTAAAAAGATAGTATTTAAGAGTATAACGGCACAATTCTCCTACGCTGTAAAAACTATAAAGAAAAGGCAATAAATCCTGCCATATAGAGCGGATAACAAACTCTGTTTCTACGTCGAGATAATTCGGAAGTTCGCCTTTTTCCATAAAGTTTTCCCAATAATATGAAACGATTTCGTCGGAGTTGCGTTTTTAATAAATTCGTTTTCTATTTTGGAATTTATCCGTTTAATCGCGGCGGAAACGTAGCCTTGCGTTACGCTCGTTTTTTCGGCAATTTCTGCCTGCGTATATCCGTTTCGGTATAAGGTTATTATGGATTGTTCTTTTTCATTCAATGCCGCATTACGCAGATTGTTTTCGTCGGCGGTTTGTTCTAAAACCGTTTCTAACGAGTCATCGTCGGATATGCGTTTTTGCTGTTGTTTTACGGAAAGTCGGTCTTCGTTCGCGCTCGGCATTGTAGAGGAATGACGGGTAAATTTATGAGTGTTATTATATTCGATCCTGTCAAGTTCAAGCAATGATTCCCATTCACTTTCGGAAACTTCGGTAACGATATAATAATTATCTCCGTATTGTTCGTCGGCAACGTTTTTTAGTAAGCACGGATAATAATACTTATATTTCCCTGCCGTTTTAGCGGGAATCTTCTTTTTATTAAAATGGTACGCTAATTTATCCATAGCACTATTCTACAATATTAAATATGACAGGTTTAGTCAGTATTTATAAAAAATATAATTGAACGTCTTAAAGCGTCAGTCTTTAAGGCAACCGATAGGAACGACTAATACTCCGTCTTCACGTTTATATCCGTATTGTGTTCCGGTTACGACCATTTTGAGTGTCGGTAAAGGAATAGGGCATTGTTTTTCGGTTTCGTTTTTCTCTTTAATGAGCCGCTCTATTTCCAAAAGGTGTTTTGCTCCGTCGTCTATTTCTTTTGCACCTAATTTTATTTCAATTAAAGCGTATCGACCGTCTTCTAAATGTAAAACGCAATCGGCTTCCAATCCGTATCTGTCTCTGTAATAAGAAATTCGCCCGTTACTTGCGGAAGAATAGATTTTTAAATCTCTTATTACTAAAGATTCAAATAAAAAACCTAACGTTTTAAAGTCGGTATTAAAATATTCGGGAGTTATTCCCAGAGCGGCAACGGCAAGCGACGGATCGATTAAATTACGTTTTACGGATGAGCGTATTGCGGTTTTGGATCTTATTGCGGGACACCACGCGTCGATATCTTCTATTATATATAATTTTTTTAATGCGTTTATATAGTCGTTTATAGTTACGGTGGAAACGTCGCAGGCACTTTGTACGTCGGCTTCAATAGTTTTCTTTTCTGCCGTCGTGCATATGTTTCTTGCGTAAGACTTTAAAATTGTTTCCGCCCATAAAGCATTTCTTGAAATTCCGTCGATATTGGAAACGTCTACGTTGCAGGTTTGCCAAAATAAATCTTTCGCAATAGCCAATTTTGCCCTGTCGGTTTTATTTATAAAACACCTTGGCCAGCCCCCGCGACAAATAGCAAAGATTAAATCGTCGATAGTTAAATCGGATATACAGCCGTCTTTTAATGCTTCGGAGTTGTCAAATAATGATTTTATAGAGACAGTTCCGTTCGATTCTTTGCTTTCATATAAACTCATAGGATACATTTTGAGCGTGGAAATACGGAGAGTTCCCGTGTGAGGCGTCGTAACCGTTTGAGATGAAGATCCCGTCAATAAATACAAACCGTTTTTTTGCTCGTCGTCGATGGATTTTCTTATTGCTCCCCAAATTTTGGGTGCGTCCTGCCATTCGTCAAACAGCCGAGGCTTTTCACCGATCAGTAATTTCGACGGTACGTTATCCGCGACCGAAAGATATTTCTCTCTGTTATCTTCATCCTGAAATTCTACTACGCTTTTTGCTTTTTGTTTGGCGGTGGTTGTTTTTCCGCAGCCTTTCGGTCCGACTATCAAAGTTGCTCCAAAGGCTTCCATTTTCAAGTCGAGCAGTTCGTCCGCTATCCTTTTTTTATATTCCATATTTTTTACCTCGATAATATTGTATACGAAAGCATAGAAAAAGTCAAATTAAATTTATAGATTTGTGGTGTTTTGTTTTAGTGATTTGCGGTGTGTAAGTTATTTTATTTGCGATATTGTGTTTTTATAATCACTAAGATTAAAGATAATTTGTCGCGTTATTTGTCATAAAAAAACAATGCCTAAGCAGGATAAGGCGAATGCAACGAATGGCATTTCGCGATAATTAGCCGCCGCAGGAAACTCTGCGGCGGCTGGCAAGTCGGAAACCGACTTTCGGTATAGTTTTTACGTTTAGTATTAAATTTTCAACTATTTTGTTACTAATCTTAAATTTTAATTTAATAATTCCGTTAAACACATATAACTCGTTCGGGTTGGTTTTTTATTTGCATTTTATAAATGAAAATAAGATAATGCAAATAACAGGATATGAAAACGGAACGACGGCGTAAAATTGTTGTAAAAGACGGTAATAAAAGCAGAAAGTTCAAACTCTGTATGTATTTCGGCGGGTATGGCGATTTCTTCTTTTCGATCGCCCAAAAATTCATAAAAGTATGTTTTTATAGTCTGTGCCTGAATTAAACGGGATTCATCCGATTTTTTCTGTACTGAAACGGAGTGCAATGAAATTGTTTTTTGAAAAGCGACATAAAATATGTTTCCGAAAATATATTTATTTCGTCGAGAATCTGAGCCGTGGATAAAAAAGTATTCGCTAAAAGTTCTGCGGCGTAATTTATTTTCGCACGATTTATATATTCCGTTATCGTGCAGTTCATCACGGAATGAAATTTTCGGCAAGTGTATTCTTTCGAATAGTCCGACAGAGCGTAAATTTCTTTCCAGGAGTAATGAAATATTTCATGAGAGTCAACCGCGAGTATTATTTTACGCACGCATTCGGGGATCGCCTTTTGATTTTTGAGCTGAAGCTTGCCCGAAAAGAATGTTCCGAGAAAGAAAATCAGCCCGATCGTTGCGGATAAATGCAATTCGTTTGTTATCAACGTTTTTTTCGTAATCAAATCCGTATAATAATTTAAGGCTAAAAAGGATTCGTAGTCGAGCGTTTCATGGATAAACGTCTGTTTTACGAATAAAAGTTTATAAATTTCGGTAAAGTGTTTACGAAAAATTTGTTTTACGAGTTCAGGAGCGAGCATTATATCGCGGTGCTGGCAGTCTGTCTGAGGAAAACGTGTGTATTTATGTGGCTTGTCAAGCGGCATTATAAGTATTTCATTTTCTTTGAAAATTTCTTTTTTGTTTTCGAAACTATGCGTTATTTTTCCGCTTGCTATTATAACCACTTCGATAAAATTATGAGAATGAGCCACCTCGTCGTTGTAACTTATAATGTGAGTATTGCTTGGCGTTTTTCCGTTAAGATAAAAATCGGAATGTTCGCTTTTTGTCATAGTTTTTTCTCCGTTAAGGTTTAGATGAATCAATTATATCACATTTTTCCGGTTTTGCAACGACTAATTTTTTAAAAATAAAAAAAATCAATATAGAGATAATTATGGTCAATATAGGGTATTGCAAATAATTGTCGATCGTGTTAAAATTAGTTTGCAAAAAATGGAACGCGGCTAAAAAATGGTACCATTTTATGCTGTTTTTTTCAAAAACAGCATAAGGAGCCTTATATGAATAAAAAAATAAGGGAGTAGTTACATGTTCGCATGTAAAGTTGTAAAAGATGGAATTAAAAAACCTTCTCGGGAAAAAAATTTTAGGAATGTTTCTTGTCTGTACACTGATTTTTACGGGTTGCGCGGGGCATGATTCGGGCGCGGATAGCTCATCGAGCGGCGAACGTAAGGAATACGTTGCGGAAGTCTACGAAGAAAAAATTCTTCCGATAATGGGCTTTTGGGCGCCCGACGTGGATGAAGAAGCGTACAAGTTGTATAAAGATTGCGGGTTTAATACGGTTTTACTTATAAACAATTCATCTAAAAAGCAAATTAAAGACGGTAAATTTGTAAGAAATACCGCAAATACGTATTATCTCGGTTCTCAGTATACTGCCGAAGCCCTTGCGATGAGTCGTGAATTCTGCATGAAAGTCGTTCTTGGGGTAAACGACTGGCTTTCAGATTATGCAAGCAGTTCAACACCGTTTACTACGAGAACGACTTACGAAGATTATCGCGATATGATAATCGGCGTGCATATATGCGACGAACCCTATAAAAGGCAGATAGACTACTATTCGAGAGCCTCGTATATAAATGATTATAAAAAAGCTTACGGCGATTTGCCGTATATGATAAATCTGCATCCCGAATTAACCATGATAACGGCTCCCGAAATAAATTTCGGAATGGGAGCCAACGCGACTTATAACGATTACGTCACATATTTTTGCGATCAAGTGGTAAGTAAATTCGAAAAAAGCAGATATATATCGGTCGACGTGTATCCTTGCACGCAACGCAGCGAAAACGAAAAGTTTTTAAAATCGGGGTGGCTGCATTGTTACGAAACGGTAGCCAATAACGCGCTGAAATACAATTGCGAATACATAAATTATTATATCCAGGCGGTCGAAGGAGAGGAGACGGACATAAGATTGCCGTCGGAAGCCGATATAAGATTGCAAGTTTATATGGCTCTTGCATACGGAGCAAATCAGATATCGTATTACACCTACAATATGCCGCACAGAGCGGACGATCTCGGACGGATAGTCGCAATGTACGAGAAATGTATTTTGGACGACGACGGAAATCCCACGGTACTGTACGACGCAGCAAAAAAGGTGAACGGCGAACTTGCCGCGTTCGATGACGCGTATCTTGCTTACAAATATTGCGGAACGTATCCGATTTTTGCAAAAAGTAACACTAAAACCGATTTTGCCTATCTTGAAAACAGACTCGATTTATCGACTCTTAAACGAGTGTCGGATATTACGACGGACAACGAAACGGTTGTCGGCGTATTCGGCAGGGAGGACGGCGAACAGGCGTTTATGCTGGTAAATTACAGCGAAACGACCAAAAACGTAACCGCAAACGTTAGCGTAAGCTTAAATGACTGCGAGGCTGTCGCGGTATACGGTGGAATAGGTTTCGACGGAGCTCCGCAAATAATATATGCCGAAAACGGAAAAATAAATATAAGGCTTTTATCGGGCGAAGGAAAATTCTTTGTTCCGTTAAAAAAATAAAGGTACGAAAGGAGTAAAGTATCAATGATGAGAAAAATGAAGTTTTTAGCACTGGCGCTTATCGTTTGTATGGCGGTGTCGCTTGTAGTTTCGTCGGTTGGTTTGGCAACGAGCGTACATGCTGCCGAGCCGACGGTTACGTATTCAAAAACACCGAGTCAGGCGTTTACGGACTTTGAAACGGGCGGCGGTATAAAGAATATAGAGGACTTAGTCGGAGACGCTAATTCTTATAAACTGATTAACGACGGCGCATACGTCGACGAAAACAAGAACGTTGTGCTTGAAAGTCGCGATGCTACGACCGGAGAAGACAGTACAAGGGTAAGAAGTTTAACCGTGAAAAACGAATATACGGATATCGGCGTAAAATATAAATTCAAAAAAGACGGCGATAAGGAAATAATGATTCTTAACGAAGTTCGAGGAACGCTCGTAAATACATACTATTGGGCTGATTCGGTAAATCCGCAAGTCATGTTTGTATATAACCCCGAATCCAAGTGGGTCAGGTTTGCGTTTTCGATAAACGGCTTAGGCGGTTTAGTGTGGGACAAGTGTAATTCCGCTTTGGAATTTAATGCGGACGAGTATATAACCGTTGAATACGGCGGATTGAGCGTAGGAAACGATTTTCTTTTATTCATAAGGGTAACTAATGAAAGCGGCACGTCGGCTTATGGCGAAGCGTTGTACAGCGGGGCAAGCGTCAATCGTTCGGGATTTATTAAAATATACAATTCCTGCTATAATACTTTCAAAGGCGGCGACGTTATGTCGGGAACCAACTATATGCAAGACGTCACTATAGAGGGTATAGAACAACCGACCATGTCGAAATACGTTTTCAAGGGTGAAAAGGAGGTTAATTATAAAACTTACGATATAAGCGATATACTTCCCGTGGGCGACGGCGCAACCTTTACCTGGAACGCCGGCGATAAATCCGATTCTCCTTCAAGATCGCTTTTAAATCGAAAACTCGATTCTTCCAACTTTGTTCTTAAAACAAAGATAAGAATGAGCGGAAGCAATAAGATTAAATTTACTATAACCGCAAGGAGTAATGACGGTTGGGATAACGGAGGTTATAAATACGTATTCACCAACAGCGGCGTTTTACTTAGCGGACAAAACAAGGAAACGGCATTTGCGTTTGAACCCGATAAGGATTACGTCCTCGAGTTGACTTGCCTCGATTGGCATTTTATCGGTGAAGTAATTCCCGCAGGGGTTTATCTGTCGGTTTCGGTTGACGGGCAGTTTGTAACCGAGGTATATGCCGAAGAAGGAACGGTAGGCGATGATTTGCTCGGTAACGTTTTGTCGGGTATGTTGCGCGGCGAAAAAGGCAATTCGATAACGTTTTCGGCTGTAGAAAAGAGTTCGGCAACCAATGAGGTATCCATCGAGGCTAGCAAGACCGAAATAAAAATCGGCAAAAAAACGAGATTCGAAACAAAAACTTCGATGCCTACGATTTTCGATGAAGTATCGTATGAAATCGTATCGGGTAGCGAGTTTGCCACAATAGAAGATAATGCGCTTACGGGCGTTGCCGATGGAGAAGTTAAAGTAAGAGCGATATTAAAAAATTCTTACGGCACGTTTTACAGCGAACCGATTTCGATAATGGTCGGCGAGGGGAAAACAACCGACGATAATAGTTCAACCGAAAAGAAAGGTTGTTCCGGGAACGTCGGCGGAGCGATGTTTGTTTCGGCTATTGCTTTTGCAACTGCTATGATTTTGAAAAAGAAGAAGGGTGAATAACCTTATTAAATTTGGAGGTAACAGATAACAATATGAAAAAAAGATTGATAAGTTTAGTGTCGTCTGTCATCGTGGCGACCACGGCTTTCGCGGGTTGCAGCGGAAAGACGAACGATAGCGGTAGTAGCAACGGCGGAGATAAAAAAGATACCGATTGGGTAAGAACCACAGACAATACCGACGATATATATGTCAGTTGCCTTACGTGCGGACTTGGCGAATCCTGGCTTACTAAAGTCGCGCAAAGTTACGAAGACGAAACGGGCGTTCACGTTGAGGTATATTTCGATCCTCAATTGGGGAATAATGTGACTCAGGCGATGAATATCAACAAAAACTTAGACGATATGTATATCTGCAGCGAGATTTATACCTGGGTTAAGTGGGCTGCGCAAGGCAAACTCGAAAGTCTTGAAGGTATAATGGATATAGCGTATCCCGGGGAAACGGCTGCCGACGGGTCGAATATGACTTTGAGAAAGAAAATCAAGTCAACGGTTGCTCCGCTCGGCGTCTACAACGAAAAGACATACATTATAAACTATACTTATGCGCCAACCGGCATAGTATACAATGCGGATTTATTCGAAGAACTCGGATATAGCGAATTCCCTAAAACATGGAGCGAATTGCTTGAAGCTTGTAAAAAAATAATAGAAACTAAGCCTACCAATAAAAACGGAAAAGTAATAAAACCGTTTTCGTGGGGAGGTGCGGTATACGATCTCAACGATATATATAAAACGCTTTGGGCGCAATCGGATATAGAAAAGTTCAATAAGTTTTTCGCTTATGAAAACGCAGACGGACCGAGCGAAGAGTTGTTCATGGATGAGGCCAGGCTTACCGCGCTTGAGGCTTTGTATGACCTTTTGAATCCCGTTGACGGCAAGTCGGTTAATGCGCTCGACGGTTTAGGCGCGGGAACAAACGTTGACAGCGAAGTCGCTTTCCTTAACGGACTTTCGGCATTCTGCCCGACGGGCGGATGGTTTGAAAGCGAAGTCTCTTCATCGTTGTCAAACGCGAATTTTACCTATAAATTTGCTCCCGTACCTACGGTAGAAGGCGGTACGATGATTGCGAATATAAACCTTCCGACCGAATTCTTTATGATACCGTCTAAAGGTAACAACCCCGAAGGCGCGAAAGATTTCTTGAGATATATGCTTTCGGAAGAGAACCTCATTATGATGCATAGCGAGAACAAAACTCCCAGCGCGCTTGAATACGATATGAGCAAGTGTACCCTTAACGATTGGGGACAACAAGTAGTGGATATGCTCGAAACTTATCCCAACGTGTTCTCCGCAGCGCCGACGGCAATCTACCGTGTAGGTGCGCTTGCGCCTAAATTTTACGCTAAAGATCCGTATACTCTTATGTCTACGGGAACGGTATCGCGTAGCGCTTTGAAAGAAGAAATTTTAAGATACGAATATAGTAACCGTGCCGAAAGGTGGTCGAGTTGGATGAATATGATAGACGAACTTCAATTGGGATAAGAAAATAAATGAAAAAGTTACAGATCAGTGAAAAAAGAAGAAAAGATTTAGTGTTTATATATCTTGTATTCTTATGGCCCGTAATACATTTTTCTATCTTTTGGATTGCGATGAACATAAGCACTATAAAAAACGCGTTCTTCACCGAAACGTTGCTCGGAAATCTTAAATTTGTCGGTTGGGACAACTTCGTCGACGTGTTTAAGATGTTCTCGGGCGAGAGAGTCGAAGGCGTCGTGTCCGTCAGGGCATTGCCTAACGTCGGTACTCTTATGTTGCTTTGTATATTCATAAATTTACCGATAACGCTTCTTTTTTCGTATATGATAATGCGAAAGATAAAAGGGTACAGGATTTTTCAAGTATCATTGTTTATCCCGGCCATGACGTCGGCTGTTGTGTTGTGTCTTGTATATAAACTTGCGCTTAATACGCAATACGGGTTTATTCCTCAACTCATGAAGAATATCGGTTTAGGGGACAAAATCCCCGCGATGGGCTTGTTGGGTGACGAAAATACAACCTGGAGAATGATACTTGTATTCAGTGTGTGGACGGGTATAAGCGGTAATTTGATATATTTTTGCTCTGCGATGTCGCGAATACCGGAGGAAATAGTTGAAAGTACTAAACTTGACGGCGCGGATGACTGGACGTTGTTTTTCAGATTCGTTTTACCGCTTATAGGACCCACCGTTACCACTATGATGATATCCTATCTCAGCGCGAATTTTGCATGGTATATTCCGTCGTTGATGCTCGGTGGAACAGACGGAAACCCGAACGGAACAACCAGTACGATAGGTCTTATCATCATTCAGATGACGAGAAATGCCAACAATAACGGTTTTACTTCGGCCTTATCGGTGGTAATAGGTGTGATGGGCGGCACGTTTATATTATTGTTTAAACGTATTATGGAAAAGTTGACTCCGGAGGTGGAATATTGAAAATGAAAACCCTTCGGATAAAAAGACATGAAAAGAGAGGAATACTTTATAATTGCGCAACCTGGCGTGATTATACGTTCAGATTTATCGTCGGAGCGATGATGGTATTCTTTGCCTTATCATTCGTATATATGTTGTTCTGGATGTTTGCAAATTCGTTCAGGAACGGTGCCGGTTTTAACGCTAATCCTTTTAAAATATTGGATTTTTCCAACGGCACGATAGAAAACTATAAAACGGCGTTTACTAAAAAAGTAGGTCGAAATAAGACCACGGTAATTATAGCGGTAGGCAACTCTCTATTGCAGATGGTTCCTCCGTTGATTATCGGTTGTTTCTTACCGTCGATGACGGGTTTTGTCGGCGCGAAGTACAAATTCGTCGGTAAAGAACTGATAACCGTTTTAGTAGTAGTGTCCATGACGATACCGTCGATTTCGTCAACCACCAGTACGTATAAATTTATCAATTCGATTGGATTGTACGATTCGTTCTTAGGCATTTATTTAATGAGCGCTGCCGGATTGGGTTTCGGATTTTTATTGTATCGCAATTTCTTTGCGGCTATACCGTGGGAATATGCCGAAGCCGCGTATATAGACGGCGCGGGTAATTGGACTATATATTTTAGAATATTCTTACCGCAAGCGGCACCGCTTCTTGTGTCTACCGCTATCATGGGTGTTATAGGCTATTGGAACGATTATAGCACGCCGTATCTCTATTTACCGTCACACCCGACGATAGCTGTTTTTGTGGATACGATTTATACTGTATTCGTGAAACAAGGTGCGGACTACCCGAAGATTTTCGCGGTAATGAGTTTCAGCACGGCAGTTACTCTTATCATTTATGCGGCTTTCAGCAAAACCATAATGACAAGCATGTCGGCAGGCGGTATAAAAGGTTAAAAAGGCCGGAAGGTCGAAAAAGATAACCCGTATGGTTATCGTTAATTAAGAATAAACGTAAATCGTTTATAATAAATAATTTTTTCGGAGGAAAAAAATGGGAAAACGTTTTAGCAAAATCATGTCGCTCATACTTGCTTGTATGATCGGCGCTTCTCTTGCAGCATGTAGGAAAGAAAGTTCTGAAAATCCACAAGAATCTTCTCAGCCACAAGTTCAGAAGTACACAGTATCCGTAACCGGCGGTACCGGCAGCGGATCTTACGACGAAGGAACCGAAGCCACCGTTATCGCGGATGAGGCTCAGGACGGATATCGCTTTATCGGTTGGTATAGCGGCGACGAAAAAGTTTCGTCCGCTTATAGTTATACCTTTACCGTAAATAAGGACGTAACTTTAGCGGCAAAATGCGGCGATTATTCTGGCAGTCTCGAATATACAGATAAATTCGACACCGAAAAGCAAAACTATTGGGATGGTGGCGAATGGGCAAATTGCCAAGGCGAGATGCAAACAACCGTTGCCAACAGCGCCGACGGAGCATATAAGTTTTCTATGAAAACAGCCGATGAAGAAGGTAACTCGCTTCTTCCGTCCGAGTTCACTCTTCCAGATTGGTGGACGACGGGAAAAGATTCGGTATGGGTTACGAGTGCAATCAATTTTGACGAGGCTAAAGATTTAACGAGCAGCACTATAGAATTCGATATTAAATTCAATAATATGTCGAAAGGCGTCACCGTGCTTGCAAAATCGGGAAAGAATAAGGCTTACGAGAGTTATGTGGTCGTAAACAAAAAGAACTTTAACGGTAACGCCGATAGTTGGGCTTCGTTCGTCAACGTTACGGAACTCGCCGACGGTTGGTATCATTACGAATATGATTTCGCAAAATTTGCGATTATCGATGATGATGCAGAAGGCTCTAAGGCGACTATTCTCAGTGAATGCGACGAACTCGACTTCATATTCCTTAACGGTTGCGAAACGTACGGTAATGAACTTTGCAAAAATGTAGACTATACCGAAGAAAGTAAGGTTTATGTCGATAACCTCTATATTTATGAAAAAGCTATAGAAAGAGTTACTCTTACCGTGACAGGCGGCGAAGGTAGCGGGAAATATAAAAAGGGCAGTGACGTTACAATAACGGCAACCGTTCCTGCGGGATCCGCGTTTGTCGGTTGGTATAACGGAGACAAAAAAGTCTCCGATGACGAAGAGTATACCGTAAATTTAACGGCAGACACGACGTTGGTTGCAAAGTATATTGACGATGATTATTCGATGAATCTCACGTATTACGACGTGGTTAATCTTGAGAGGAAAAATTCGGATGGTCAGGTCGAACCAAACTATTGGGATGGCGGCGAATGGGCGAGTTGCAAAGGTGAGGTTCAGAAGACCGTTACCAACGGCAGCGATTACGCATACAAGTTCTCTTTGAAGACTGCGGACGCAAACGGCACGTCGCTTTTGCCCGCGGATTATACTGTGCCTAGTTGGTGGGACGGAAAAAGCGACATTTGGTGCCGTAATACCATTGATTTAGACTCTCTCGATCTTACCAACTCTATTGTAAGTTTCGACGTTAAGTTCGATAATATGGCGAAAGGTGTTACATTAATGGGCGTAAGCAACGAAAAAACCACTTGGGAAAACTGGGTAGCCGTAGACGGTAAGAATTTTAACGGCAGCCCTGACGCCGGTGCTTCCTACGTGAGAGTGACTGATCTCGGAAACTGCTGGTATCATTATGAATATGATTTCGCTCAGTTCGCGACTGTAGACGATGATACGACCGGCACTAAAGCGAACGTAGTCGAAGAGTGTGAAAAATTTATGTTTATCTTCCTGAACGGTGGTAGCAACTTTGCCAGCGAGTATACCAAAGGTGTAGATTACACTAAGGAGAGCGCGGCATATATAGATAACCTCGTTATTCTCGATAAAGACGAAATAGACCTTGCTAAGGGATTGAGCGTGGTTCACGGTAAAGTCGAAACGGTAGAGAGCGGCTATAATTCCAACAAATGTATAAAATATACTTTGGATAAAGTTAAGAACAATAACGTGGCGTGGGATGTCGGCAGCATAACTATTGACTCTACCGATATGGCAGGCAAAAAAGTCGTATTCGACGTTAAGTTCGATAACTTCAGCGCATGTATAGACTTGTATATCGGTTCGGTGCATACAACTTATTGCTTTACGGACGGTAAGAATTTAAATGGCGGAGATGACCCCGCTCTTGCTGCATACAAGGTAACGTCGCTCGGAGACGGCTGGTATCGTTACGAAATAGACGCTTCTGTTTTAGCGGGCGATGAGGATATTTCTGCCGTTACGTTGGTTAAGCTTGGTCTTGCGCCCGGCAACGCCGGGTGGAGACATTCGCTTAACGTGACCGATACTACCAAAGACGGTGTAATGTACGTTGACAATTTCAGAATAATATAAATTGACACACGAGTTTCCTCCGCCGCATAAGCGGCGGAGGAGGCTTGTTCTTGAAATCATGAAAAAAATTTATATCGGGCGTTTTAAATTATTCGCTCGATACCGCAAGGTGTACATTCGTCATTTCTTATACAAAATAAACAAAATGAAACGGGGTAACCGCAAAAATGAAAAAGGAAATAATTTCGGCAATAATGGCAATGGCGACTTTTTCGCTCGTTGCCTGTAACGGAGGTAATTCATCAATGAGCGATGAAAGTAAAAACAACGAGGGTAGAGGCTATAACGAAATAGCTACGCTCGAAGACTACGAGTCGGAAAAAGGTAAGAATAAAATAGATATATGGGCTTATTATCCCGACGATACCGAAAACGGAATGAAACTGATGAAAGAGGCAGGTATAGATTCTATACTTATGACTCGGGACGGCGAATATATTACGACTAAGCCGGCTATGGTCAAAAAGATTATAGAAAGAGCGGCGAAATACGGCGTAAACTGCATGCCTTATACAGGGCATATCGGCCTGGATTCGGATGATTGTATAAGTGCCTCTTGGCTTAAGGATTACGATAATATCGACGGGTTGTATATGTACGACGAGCCTTACATGCCTATGCTTACCAATCTCGGCGCGCGCGTACCGTATTTCATGAAGAATTTTCCCGGTAAGAAATACGTCGTGGCATTGCATCCTGCTACCGTAATAGATCATCCCACGTGGGCGTCCGACGCCGATTACGAAGAGTATGTAAACACATACTGCTCGAAAGTACTCGATAAACTCGACGACGATTTCGAAAAGATTCTGATGGCGGATTGCTATCCTCTGATTATGGAAAAAGGTCAGAAAGTTATAAAACCGTCGCACCTTTACAATCTTGCGGTGCTTGCACAGAACGCTAAAGATCATAATGCCAAGCTTAATCTTGCCATTCAGGTTCTCGACCATATCACCTATACCGTGCCCACGCTCGAGGATATCCGTTTTCAGGTGAACGCGCTCCTTGCATTCGGCTTCGACGGTTATACTTTGTATACGTTTGATACCAGACCGTCTACTCCTTACGAGGATAATCGTTTAGGTATGGTTAAAGACGGCGAAAAAACCGAAATTTACGATAGGGCAAAACAAGTGAACGACGAAATTCGTTCGTTTGATTACGTGTACGCTTGTTTTGATTGGAAAGGCGTCATACCTGTCGTCATAAACAGGAACGAAGAAAAAGGGAACTGGGGTTCGCTTACTTCCTACGAAGGCGATATAATCTTTTCGGCGTCCGATACGAAACTGCTTACGGATATAACCGCTACCGGCAATACTCTTTGCGGAGTATTTTACGATAATAGCGGAAACGAAGCATATACCGTTATGAATTATGCAAATCCGGTAAGCGATAAAACCGATGAAGTAACGTTGAAACTCGACGATTGCGATAAGGCGCTTGTATATATTAACGGTAAATGTTCTACGGTCGATATAACCGATAATACCCTTATGATAACGCTCGGCAACAGCGAAGCCGCTTTCGTTATACCATATAAAAACAAATGAAATTAAAGTCTGTATTGGCGGCGGTTATGTGCGCGATATCGGTGTTTTCGATTGCGGGTTGTTCGTCGGATAAAAGCGTGAACGAAAGTTCGGGCGCGGGCGACGCGCGAACCGAATATAAAATAACGATAGAACAACCTGAAAGCGAATATTTTGAGATTTTGGGCAGCGTAGTACGCAAATACCTCGAAACTCCGTATTCGCAAAGTCTGCCTCTGGTGCAAAGTCCGAAGTCTGTCGGTGAAGACTCGCAGATTGCTTATATTTCTTTCAAGTCCGAATATAAAGAAAGTTTTACGGTAAGATATTCCGAAAAACCGGATTTTTCAGATTATAAAGAGATTGTCTATAAGCCTAAAAAGAGTTTGCGAAACTATAACGTAAATTTTGGAATACTTGTTCCGGATACACGATATTACGCGTTTATTTACGCTACCGACGACCCCGAATTCAAGTCGGAAGTTATCGGATTTAAAACCGAAGATTGCGGAGTAAGATTGATAAATCTTATCGATGAAAACGGAAAAGGTCCGAGAAACGTCCGCGATATAGGCGGCTATCCGGGGCTTGACGGTAAAAGAATAAAGTACGGAATGATATACCGCGGAGGGTATCTTAATCACAGATATGGCGCAAACGACGCTTACGCGCTTACCGATTACGGCAGAAATATAATGGCAAATGAACTCGGCATTAAAGGTGAGATCGATTTGAGAACCGCCGGAGCGGACGACGTAGACACGCTTGCCGAAGAAAAACTGCCGCAGACGAAAAACCAAATATGCGAGAATGACCCGTACTATAAATTTACGATAACGCAGTATGATTTGATATTCAATCATTCTGTATCGCAAAAAAACATAAAAAATATTTTTCAAACGCTTGCAAAAAAAGAAAGTTATCCGCTATACTTACATTGTAACGCGGGCGCGGACAGAACCGGAACGATCTGCGCGCTTATAGAGTGTTTGCTCGGCGTATCCGAAGAAGACGCAACCAAGGATTTTGAACTTACTTCGTTTTCGCCGTTCGGCAAGCATACCCGCGTTTACGTTCAGCAAAACGATTCGGGCAACTACATCGCCTGGGGTAAACTTCTCGAAACTTTAAGGGCTTTCGACGATAGCGAAAACGGTAATCTCGCTACGGCGACCGAAAAATATTTATTATCGTTAGGCGTTACTCAGTCCGAAATAGATTCTATAAGGAGTATTTTGCTTGAAACATATGAATAAATTATTAAAATCGTTGAAAGTTTGTTTGTATTGCGCTCCGTATTGGCTTTATAACGTGGACAGCGGCGCGGGATACGGTAGCGGCACCTGGAATACGTTAAAGACGCGCAGACTTATGGCTCAACTCGGAGTTTTACGAAATTACTCTTCCGCTTCGGGTGAAGACGAAATAATTCTGTAATAGAATTTGACGAATGCTTTGACGACCATAAAAACCGTCAAAGCATTTATTTTTCCGCATTAAGGAGATTTCAAATATGTATGAATATATAAACAAATTTAAAAAAGCGGGTTTCGGTATGTTTGTTCATTTCGGGCTTTATAGTGTTCTGGGTAAAGGGGAATGGGCTTTAAACATAGATAAACTCGACTCAAACAAATATAACGCTCTCGTCGATAAATTCAAGGTTCGTAAAGACTGGGCAAAAAAACTTGTCGACACCGCAAAAAAAGCAGGTTGCAAATATATTACGCTTACTACTCGTCATCACGACGGCTTTTCGTTGTTCGACGTGAAAGGTCTTAACGATTTCGACGCGCCGCACTCCGCAAGCGGAAGAGATTTGGTGAGAGAATTTGTAGACGAATGTCGCGCTCAGGGGATAATTCCGTTTTTCTATCATACTTTGCTCGACTGGCATAACGAAGATTATAAAAAGGATTTTCCGAAATATATAGATTATCTTGATAAAAGCATCGCGATACTGTGTACGAATTACGGCAAAATAGGCGGTTTCTGGTTTGACGGAATGTGGGACAAGCCCGACGCCGATTGGCAGGAGGACAGGCTTTACGGTACAATAAGGAAATATCAGCCCGAGGCGATGATTATCAACAATACGGGACTTAACGCGCTCGGACAGACGGGGCATAGAGAAATAGACAGCGTAACTTTCGAACGCGGAAAGCCTACGTTTGTAGATACGTCGTTAAAACCTATAGCGGGCGAAATGTGCGAAAGTATGACCGACCATTGGGGTTATACCAAAGACGACATTTGCGTTAAACCTATTAGAGAATTGGTTGAAACGCTTATAGATTGCAGGAAATTCGGATGTAACTTACTTTTAAACGTGGGTTTGAAAGGAAACGGACAAATAACCCCTATCGAAAGCTCGGAACTTCTTGCAATAGGAAAGTGGATTAAGACAAATAAAAACTTTATTTATGATAGTACTCCGACAGATATCGAATCGAGCGACGCGGATTTGTTTACGGACGGGAACTATTATTATGCGGTAGTTAAGAACGTACCTATGAGAGCAGATGAAAACGTTGCAAGGGCGGAAACGGAAAGAAAAGTTGAACTTAAAACCGATAAGAAAATTATTTCCGCAGTATGGCTGGATAATGGCAGAAAAGTAACAGTTCATAATAACGTATTCGTCGTAGATCAGTTTACTTACGGGCATTCTCTCGGAGCGAGAGTCGCTAAATTTAAACTCAAATAAAACGATATGATTAAAACAGAAAATAAATATTTAAAATTCGATATACAAGGCGACAGGATATTATTAAACGGGTTTAGTTTTGTAGAAATAGGCGTAGCGGGAAGAAATCGCGATACTCATCTCGGCGCAAAACTCGTTAATTCGTCCGAAACGAATTCCCTTAAATACGTTTCGAGCGAGAATAAAGACGGAAATCTCGGAGTGGTTTTAAAAAACGATATAATCGAAGTCCGTGCGGATTTCGGGTTTTACGCCGATACCTCCGCTTTTTCGGTTTTTCTGACGGTTAAAAATATAACCGATAAAAAAATCACTCTCGAAAACGTTTCTTTTAAGTGGGCGTTAAACGAACTCAGCCGAAACGCGGATAAAATCCGGTTTACGAGATTTTTTCAGGGACACCATTCCGAATGTCAACCTCGCACGGAGGCGCTGTTCGCTTTGGGAATTACAGATTCTTTTACCGGCGGGCAAAATCGGGTTTACGGTTTAAACGTCGGCAGTTGGTCGACAAAGGAAGCCCTTCCGCAAGGGATAATAGAGTATCCGAACGGTAGTTGCGTAATGTTTCAGATAGAGAGCAATAACGACTGGTATTACGAAATCGGAGACGATAATCAAAAAAAATTATATCTGTGTTTAGACGGCGGAAATGAAGCTTTCGGCGGTTGGACTAAAACTCTTAACCCGGGCGATAGTTATACGACCGAAACTTTCGCGTTCGCTTTTTCCGATAACGGGACAAACGGCGTCGTTGACGAAATGACCCGTTATCGAAGACATATTGCGGCTCGTTGCGCCGCAGACGGCAGATTGCCTGTAATATTCAACGAGTATATGCATTTATCGTGGGATAGCCCGCATGAAGATAATACACGCAAATATGCAGAGTTCGCGGCTGAGGCGGGCGCGGATTATTACGTTATAGATTGCGGCTGGCACGACGAGGTCGACGGCAATATCATTTATCCCTACGTCGGCGAGTGGAGAGAAAGCCATAAGCGTTTTCCGCACGGAGTTAAATACACAACGGATTATATACGCTCGCTCGGTATGAAAGCCGGACTGTGGATAGAACCCGAAATAATAGGCTGTAAGTGCGAAAAAATGATTGCGTATTATGACGACGATTGTTTTATTCGCCGCCACGGCGAGCGGATTTGCGTTATGAACAGATATTTTCTCGATTACCGCAACGCCAAGGTAAGAGCGTATATGTCCGAAACTATACGGCGTATGGTGGAAGATTACGGCGCGGATTATATAAAACTCGACTATAATCAGGATCTCGGCGCGGGAACGGAACTTGGCGCGGACAGTATGGCGGACGGATTGAAAAAATGTTGCGACGCTTATCTCGGTTGGGTTGACGAGATTAGGCGCAAATTTAAAAACGTTATATTCGAAACCTGTTCGTCGGGCGGTATGAGAATGGACTATAAAACATTAAGACATTTTTCCTTGGTTTCGACGTCCGACCAGATTGACTATAAAAAATATCCGTATATAGCGGGAAACGTGCTATCAGCGGTTATTCCCGAACAGGCGGCGGTCTGGAGCTATCCTGTAGTTGGCGAAGCCACGAGAGAACAGGTTATTATGAATATGATCAATTCGTTTTTAGGGAGAATGCATCTTGCAAGCGACTTATCCGCGCTTTCCGCCGATAATTTTGCGCTCGTAAAAGAGGGCGTCGAATATTATAAAAAAATCTGTAATGCAAAATTAAACTGCTTGCCGGTGTTTCCCAACGGGTTTACCGATTTTTCAAAAAAAACCGTTTGCGCAGGATTTAAAACTGCGGATACGAAAAGTAAACTTTATCTTGCCGTGTGGAATTTAGGCGGGGAAAAAGAAATAACGTTGTCTGTCGGCGGCGAATATGAAAAAATAAATTGCGTTTACCCTGCGAAACAAAACGAAGTCGAATATTCTTTGAATAAGGGCGAGTTGAAAATAAAGTTCACCGAAGATTATCAGGCGCGTTTTTTCGAATCGGTGTAATTCGGACTGAGAGGAAAGCATGAATAAATTAAAAATAGGATTAATAGGTTTGGGACAACGCGGAGCGGCTTACGGAATGAAAGACGGGTCTATCGGGTTGCTTGGCAATATACTTAACAATTCGGACGTTTTAGTAACAGCCTTGTGTGACGAGCGTAAAGAAAGAGTCGATTTTGCGGCAGAAAAGGTAATCGCGGCAGGGCAAAGCGAACCGCTAAAAACGACAAGATATAACGAAGTTCTTTCAAGCGGAATAGATGCCGTTATCGTCTGTACAAGTTGGGCTTTACATGTCGAAGTCGCGCTTGCGGCTATGGAACAAGGCATATCGGTGGGAATAGAGGTGGGTGGTACGCATAACCTCGAAGATATGAAAAAACTTGTCGATACATATGAAAAAACAGGTACACCGTTTATGTTCCTTGAAAATTGTTGTTATTATAAAGATGAGCTTTTAGTAACTTCGCTTGCGCGTAACGGTAGACTCGGAGAAATCTGTTATTGCCACGGGGCTTATTTGTCATGATCTGCGCAATGAAATTACCGAAGCAGGGCTAAGACGGGGACACTACAGGTTAGAAGAATATAAAAACCATAACTGTGAAAATTACCCGACGCACGAACTTGGACCTATCGTTAAATTGTTGGGCATAACCCGCGGAAATAAGTTTACCCGACTTACCCCTATGTCGTCGAAAGCGCGCGGGTTGGAAGAGTATATCGATACGCACGCCGAAGTTGCCGAACTAAAAAATACGAAGTTTAAGCAGGGGGACGTCGTAACGACCACGATCGAGTGTGAAAACGGCGAACTTATTACGCTTAAACTCGATACGACGCTGCCGCGTTTATACGATCGGGAAATAACCGTAAGCGGAACGAAAGGCTATTATAATCAAACGCTTAAAGCTGTCGTTTTGGACGGCGACAGGTTCGACCACGAAAAAAATGCGATACAGGACGCTTTGAACAGTCAGAACGATTATTTCGAATATCTTCCCGAAGATTGGCAGAGTATTACGGAAGAACAACTTAAAACAGGACACGGCGGAATGGATTTTATAATGCTTAAACACTTCTTCCGCGCCGTCGCAAACAAAGAGGATATGCCGATTGACGTGTACGAGGCGTGCGCTATGATGTGCGTAACCGCCCTGTCTGAACAATCTATACTCCAAAACGGTGCACCTGTAGACGTACCCGATTTTACAAACGGCAAGTATAAAGACCGTAAAATAGTCGACGTATTGCCGATGCCAAAGATAGACGAGTAAATACGAAACGTCGGGCGTATTATTCTTGTCCGACATAGATTAGCCGAAATCAAAGTTTTGGCGTTTACAAAAATTTTACTTAAAGTTTACGTTTATGCGTTGCGTTGTCGGGTAAAAAATTATATAATATTCGTGTGAATATTACGAGTGATTATTTAACGGATTTGCACGTTCATTCTTCGTTTTCTTACGACTCCGAAGAAATAACGGAACATTATATAAGAAAGGCAATCGAGCGTGGGGACGAGCGTATAGGGTTCGTTCAGCATTACGATTACGACTGCTTTTTGACAGGCGATAAAACTCCGCTTTGCGATTTGGACGCATATAAAAACGAAATTGGCAGGCTAAAAAACGTATACGGCGAAAAAATAAAGATTTTTTTCGGGATAGAATTCGGTTACGACGAACGAGTCGAAAACCGTTATGCCGACCTCGCGGATAAATATAAATTCGACTATGTTATACACAGCGTTCATCTTGTCGGCGGAAAGGATTGCTGTCTGAAAGAATGTTGGGAAAATCGCCCGACGGACGATATATAAAGAATACCTCGAAAAAGTATATAAGTCAACTATCCGTGGCAAATAGTGGGGCATTTAGGTTATCCCGCAAGGTATGCGCCTGAAAACGAACGAGATTTTAGTATTGAAAAGTATTCGACCGAGTTGACGGATATTTTAAAGGCGATAATCTCAAACGGAAAATATTTGGAAATAAATTCTTCTACGAAAAGCAAAAAGCCGTTTATGCCGTTTGAGGATATATTAAAAAAGTACGCCGATATCGGCGGTAAACTCGTTACTTTCGGCAGCGACGCTCATTCGGTCGAAAGATATTGCGAGAACGCCCCCGAAGTCGAAAAAATTATAAAGAAATACGGTTTTATATCCGTTGGATAAAGTTAAACAAGTGAAGGTCAATTGCTAAAAAATGAGGTTAAGAAAATCGACCTTAAAATATATGCAAAGTGCGTTTGTTTCCGAAACGACTATATGATTTGGGGAAAATTGGGGAAACTTTTTCATTTAAAGGCTCAAAAACGGCAATTTTGAGTTAAAAAGCATAAAAATAAGCACTTTTATAAGATTATGATTTTCCTCTGACTCCGTCATTCGGGAGTTCAAATCTCTCTACCCCAGCCACAAGGAACTG
>CAVLAV010000005.1:0-23623 GCA_963660735.1 bacterium | reverse complement strand
ACCTATATTAGACGGCGCTTGAAACCACCCGTCGCCTATATCGGCGTTCATTTTTTGAACGGCGTTCCGCGTTTCGATAGGATTTACGCCTTTTTCGTAACTTTCCAGAACGAATTTAACGGTTTTGGCGGTACGGCAATCCTCGGGTATTTTGGCAAGACCTATTTGGATAAGCTTTTTCAAATCGGAAACAACGAAAGCCGCGCTTTCGAGCGCCGCTACGAACGCGGCAGAATAAGTACCCTCTCCGAAACCGTGATCAACTTTCGCGTCCTCGATAGCGAACCTCACGGCAAGGTCGGGATACGCGGGAGCGAGCGTCGCCCAGATTTCCGTTCTTATCCACGCCCCGTTGGAATGTTTCCACGGATTTTGCAGATCGCCGCAAAGCGGAGGCACAACGCCCTTTTCCATATTGCGGCGGGCAATTCCGTACTCGTTCCAGTAGCCCGTAATAAACGAAAGCCAGTATTCGCCCAAAACCTCGGAAGTAATATTACGAGGACCTTCGAACTCGACGGCGTGCAGCCATACGAGTTGCAAGTCTAAATCGTCGTTGGGTAAAACCTCGCCTTTTTTAGTCGCAAAGCCTTTTATATCCAAGACCTCGCGTTTACCCTCGTAAGGCGCGCCTATCGTTCCGCCCATATTTTTACCGAGCCAACAGGCGTATACTTTGTCTTTATAGTCGCTAAAATTAAGTTTCATAAACGTTCTCCTTTACCTTAATTTCCACTCGTTTGCGTAAATATTGTTTACTTTAAGTCGCTTTGCGTAACGCTCTTTTTCAAGTTTCGTGGCGGGGTTTAAAAATACTGCCTGCCCCTGCGATTTTCGCGAATATTCGCCGCTCGCCGTTACGAGTTCATCCCACCCGTTAAGACCGTCTTCCGCCGCCGAGCGGTATTTCATAACGTACTTTTTCATTGCTTTATCGTTCATTATAAAATTCGGAAATTTCCACTACGCGACTTTCTTTCATCGCCTTATCCGCCGCGTACACGCAGATATGCCCGTTTATGGAATCGGACAGCGCCGTACAACTGACCGACGGCTTTTCGCCGCGCATATACCTGACGAAATCGAGCGCGAGTTTCTGGTCGCCGCCGAAATGTCCGCCGTCCTCGCTTTGGTTGTTGGCGTTAAAATCAATAACTCTTTCCTTGCCCTTGTCTATATTCGCGCGGTTGTCTTTATCAAAAGTCCTTATATAAAGTTTTCCGTCGCCCGCCCAGCCTTCTATTTCGCCTTGCGTACCGAGTACGAACAGCGACCTGCCCGCGCGTTGAGCCGAGCAAAGCATTGTGTGAGTTGCGGTAGAGCCGTTCTCGAACTGCATTAAAACCGCCTGATGATCGACCACAGTCGCGCCCGATTTATACACGCATACGCCGTGCGGATTATCCGTTTTAAGCGAATGAATTTTCTCTTCCAAGGTGAGTTCGTACTCTTCCTTACCCGTGCATTGCCAAGGATAAGCGGCTAAATAATGCGGATTTTCGAGTATCATCATCTTTGCCGAATACTGACAGGTATCTACGAGCGGACAATCCACGAGACATCTCGTCCCCGCGCCTTTGGGGGCTTTTTCGGGAATAATGAAATTCCTGCCGCCGAAACTGCTTACTTTTACGGGTTTGCTCGCGTTGTTAAGCCAACAATCAAGGTCTATATCGTGGCAACATTTTTGCAACAGCATAGACGAGCCGCATTCTTCTTCCTTCGACCACTTGCCGCGTATAAACGAAATGGCGTTATGCGCAACTCCTACGCGTTCCTGCGTTTCGACGTGCACCACCTCGCCTATCTCGCCCGAATTTATTATCTCTTTCGCCGTTTTATAAAAATCGCTGTACCTTAAAACGTGGCATATCATAACCTTGTTGCCGTGTTTTTTTACGACGTCGTAAAGGCGCAGTAATTCCTGCGCGTCGTTTGTAATCGGCTTTTCGAGCAGCATATCGTAACCCTGTTCGAGCAACGGAATAGACGTAGGAATATGCAACTTATCCATAGTGCCGTTTATAACGCAATCGGCTATTTTGCCCATAGGCAATATTTCGCTTATATCGTTAAAGCACTTGTCTTCGGGTACGCCGTACAACTCCTTGCACATATCCCTGACGTGCTTGTCGGGGTCTACGAGAGCCACGATTTTAAGTTGATCGGGGCATTTTATCGCGATTTCCGCATATACCCTGCTTCTGTGTCCGCAACCGACTATCACGGCGGTTAATGGTTTCATTTATTCGCTCCTTTCGCATATTCTTCCGCGAGATATTCTTTGGAGTCCTTCCAAAATTGCTTACTTTCGACGGGCGCGTCGTCCATCTCCCAGAACTGAGTCATTATACTCTCTCTTACGGGTTTTTCGGCGCATTTTTTCATATACGCTTTTAACTTTTCAACCGAAATTTCGGCTCTCGGATTAAAATCGCCGCTTTTCATATAATCTATAACGAAATTCGCCATACAAAGCGCAGACGGTTCGTCTTCGTCAAGCCCCGTAAAGTTCAAACCGCAGACGATCAGTTTTCCCTCGCCGACGGCAACCTCGAACGCGTAAGAAAAATTACGCAAAGTCCTTTCGTAAATAAGATCGGGCAGGTTGAAACAATCTTTGTACGCGTCGAAACGGTCGCGGCAACTCTTGTCTATGCCCGATATAAGGTTGGTCGCCTTTACGGGGAAATCGTCCAAATTTATCTTGTCGCAATCTTCGCTTAACACACTTAAATTAAAATCGTAATAACCGTCGGTCGCAAAGCCGTATTTATTTAAAATTTCGCGATTTAACAAGCCGCCGTAATTAGTTCCCCTGTCCCATATAACGGGTTTAAACCTGTTCCAACTCGCTTTAAACGCGTATTCGGGGTTTTGCTTATCCTTGCGGATAACGTGCCGCGTAAAGTCGGAACGATATATAAGGCATACTTTTTCGCCCTTTCCGAGCAATGCAAACGCCTTTTTTATATCGTCGGTTACGGTAATTTCGCCGTCGTTATAATTTACGAATTCGGCATAAGATAGGGTCTCGCGCTTTTCGTACACCCAGATATTCCACTCGTTTTCGGCGTACACGCCGCCCGCGCCGTCAAGCGAGATTTTAAGCGTCATCCTTTCGGAAGATTTTACTTGCGGCAACTTTATTCTCGCTATGCAGAGCGTGAAAAGTCCGTTTTGCGCCACGCCGAGATTTTTCATTCCGCCGCTTGCGTAAACGACGTTTTTTTCGCCCGTTAAATTATACCTTAAATCTACGGTTTTGCAATCTGTTTCACCGAGATTAGACAATTTTATTTTAAATTCGAGAACCTGCCCCGAGGTGAAATTGCGTTTTTTAAGGTCGGTCAAAATAACCTTATCGCCGTTGAACTGCAAAAACTTATCGCTCGGCGTTGCGTTTTCGTCATCGAAACAGTCTATTATGCCGTTGGAATTTTCGTATACGTCGGTATCGGCAAGTTGCAGAAAATGAAAACCGCCCAGAAGTCTGCTCGACCGCATCGCCTCGAAAGCCGTTTTCCAACAATTAAACTGAAAACGCTTGCTCGCCGCGTACAGTTCGGGATAGATATCCTCATAGCCTTTCGCCTTGATCATTTTAAGTTCTTCGTCTACCCACCACGGACTTTTTACGCCGTATTTTTCAAACTTGTTTTTAAGCGCGGCAAAATCGCGCAAAGCGGTATAATGGCAGGTTTCGTGTGCAATAAGCGGCACGGAAAACCGCAACTCCCTCACCGTTTCGCTATTCTCGCCTTTAGTAAGCAAAGGCTTATTTTTATCGCCGCCCACCACGAGCAAATTCTCGGTGTTTTCGTACATATCCGCGTGCTTACCGTAAGGGAAATAGTAACTTAAATGTTGCACGTCTATATCCACGAAAGGTCTGCCGTTCGCGCCCCAAGCGCAAGTGTCCAGAAACAATCTCGTGCCGTCTAATCGCGCTATAAGCGAATATATCTCGCCTATTCGCTTTGCCGCGGACGAATCTTTTATCTCGTTACCTATGCAATACACGCAAAGCGACGGGTGATTGTAATACTTGTTTACTATTTCCTCTATATACTCGTCGGGAACGAGTACGTCGCCGCTCGTCTGCATTTCGCGCAGGTTATTATATATATCGTCGGGCAGGCGCATTTCGATATGCACCAAAAGACCCTCTTCGTCCGCAACGCGGAAAAATTCCTCGTCGGGAACTACCGAATGAAACCTTACCAGATTAAATCCGTATTTCTTTGCCGCCCTTATATTTTTGCGGTAAAACTCATCTTTGGTAAGCCCGCAATTATTAGCGTGGTCGTGAGCCGTCGCCCCGCGTATATATCCGCGGATAAATACGGGCGTACCGTTTAAACACACGTTTTTACCGTTTTGAGTAACGCTCCTGCAACCGAAACTGCCCGTTACGCTTTCTCCGCCGTCGGCAAAGACGACTTCCGCCGCGAAGTCGTAAAGGTAAGGCGCAGCAACGCTCCACGCCGCCGCGTTCTTTATGAAAAAATCGCCCGCAAATTCTCTTTCTCCGCCTACAAACTCGAAACGATATTTTTGCTCGCAAAATCTTGCCGAAACCGTTAAATTGACCCTTTCCACGGTTTTTTCGGCTATAACCGCAATTCTGCCGTTTCCGTTTTCGTCGGCGTTTATTTTAATTATAGTTTTATTTGAATAATTCATCTTTTATTCCGTAATCAAAGTTACGCCGTTCGGGGCAACGGTTATATCGTTTTCGTAATAAGTTACCGAGTTGGCGTAAATAACGATATTTTCGTAAACCGAAGTATTTCTGTCCTCGTTTTTGCCGCCGAATACTCTTTGTAAATCCTTTCCGCGAGCGTATATCGTGATATTTTTAAACTTACAGTTTTTCATAACGTGGCTAACGAGCAGACCGCAACTAGTCAGATTAGAACTCGGCGCACAGGACGAATCGTCGCTTAAAGTAATCTCGATATTATCGAAAGTTACGCCCGCCGCGCCTCTCGTAAACAACGCGGTTTCGCCTCCGTCGTACCTTAAATTAGGAATTTTCAAATTTTTGAAAACCGCACCGTCGCCTGTTTGCGCGGTAATACCGTAAGTTACGGAACGCATATTCAGGAGCGAGAACCCGCGCCCGTCGAGCGTACCTCTGAAACCGTTGTCGTAATTCCAGTCCGTAGCCCACACGCTTATTTCGTATAAATTGAAGTCAATATCGGACTCGAGCGCGAAATAACCCAAAATTCTATCCCCTAACCACCGCGCGACGACGGCGGTCTGAAAATCGGTAAGCGTGCGCGGAATTTTAGTAATGAGCAACGCTTTAAGCGTGTAAACGCGCACTACTTCGGCATACTCGACTTCTATCGTCAAGGTTTTCTCGCCGTAGTTATCCGTACCGAACGCCTTCGTCGGCAAAGTTACCGTGCCGCCCGAAAAAGAACTTCCGTCCACGCTTAACGCCTCGCCGTTTATAAAGGCGCGCACGACGAAACCTTCTTCGTTCGTTTCACATAACCCGAACACGCCGTTTTGGGTTTGGTTTACGGCGTAAGTTCTGTTTCCCTCCGAATTGCCGAGTTTTTCGACCGTTATCGTAAGATCGAGGTCTACGTCAAGCGGAGCGGTTTGCTCTACGGTAACGAATTCTCTCTCTTTTATAACTTGAATTTCAACCGAAATTTCCTTTCCTAAATACTCGGTCGAAAGCACGGCTACGCCTTCGACGTTCATAATAAGTTTACCGTTTTCGCCTATCGTGGCTACTTTTTCGTCGCTTACAGTCCATTCGAGTAAATCGTCGGAAACCCTTTCGTTCTTATAATATACTTCCACGTCGGAAGTGTATCGTTCGTTATCCGCGCGTAATTGCAAGCGATTGTTTACCGCCCCGTTTACGACGTATACGACGTCCGTATTGCGAACGACGATATTTATATTTTCTGCATACAAACGGTCGAAAACCGTCGTATAGACGGTAAAATCGGTTTCGCCTTCGGCTACGCCGCCGAATGTAACCACGTTACCGTTTACCGACGCCGTAGCAACCGCCGACGCGTTGTCTTTCACCGCGTTACACCCGAAAGTAAGATGTTCGGAAATATCTATCGAATTATAAAACACGCTAAAAGCGATATCGTAACTGCCGCCCGCAGAAACGAACGCTTTCGTTGCCGATTTCATTTCGGGTATACCGCTTTTTAAAAGTACGGTAACGGCGCAGTCGTCGCTATATTCGCCTGCGCGGGCGGTAATGGTCGCCGTTCCGAGTTTTATCCCTGCGGTTATATTTCCGTTTTCGTCAACGGCAACTACGGTAGGGTCTGAGCTCGACCAGGTAACGATATTCAAGCCGTGAGTTTCCACGGCGAGCGAATAACTCTCGAAGCAGTCGAGCGTAACCGCCGAGTCTACGATATTCACTTCGGCAACCGACTCGCCGTCGGTATCGGACGACGAATTGCCGCCGCCCTTTTTACAACCGAAAGCCGCCGCCGCGCAAGCGAGCGCGAGAAACAAAACGAGCAATAATCTCTTTTTCATCGCGTTATCCTCCTTAAATCAAACCCCATTGCTTGTAAATGGTGGTAATGTAGTCGTGTTCCTCGTGTTGCAAAAGTCCGAGTTCGTCCGCCTGCGCTTTAAATTCCTTGCGCATTTCGAGCATTGCGGAAGAAGTATAACTGCTTTCGTGAAGAGTGCAAAGCGCGTATTTGGGGAACAATTCCTCTATTTTGATATGCTTGACGAGTTTTTGGTAAAGTTCGGGGTTTTCAAGTTCGAGGTACGCCACGGACTTTTTAGCCTTATCCATTATGTCGAGCCAATCTTCCAGCATTTCCTTCGGCCAGTAATACGGGGTCGTCGTCAAACCTATCTCTTCGTAAATTCCGCCGCCCAGACCGTAATCCTGTACGGATTCGAGATAAATTTCCCATTGACGAAGTTCGTTATAATATTGTTCCATTATATCCGCCGCCTCGCCGTAGTAATTTTTGAAGAACTTATCTTTACACTCTTCGTAGGAAACGGTTACGTCGAACTGCGCTTTCGAGTCGAGGTATTCTTTGAGTTTACCGAAACAAGTTACGTTTTCGCTCCAACGCTGTCCCTCGTTGTAAATGATGTTCGCGCCTTGTTGCTTAAAGAAGTAATAGGTATCCATCATAGAAGAATAGGTATTATACGGGAACATATAATGGTGATAGTTGGTTTCGTATACCCAAGCCATTATATTATCGGTGTATTTGCTCCAGGCGCGAACGGTATCGGCGTAAACGCGATTTTCTTCCTCGTAAAAAGAATTTACGTATCTCGCGTATATAGGCGCAATGAATACCGTGATATTCGGACTGCATTTAAGCGTAGGATCTTCTTCTACGGGCGTAGTCGGAGGATTGTACGAGGTATGATACGCAAAGAAAGCAAGTTGAACGGTTCTGCGTTCCGTACCCGTTTCTTCGGCGTATGCGGATAACGCGACTTGAAATTTATCGTCGAGATCGTTCATAAAACGAATAATCGTTGCCGAAATAGAACCGTCCTTTTCGACTACGCGCGTACATTCCGCACAATCGCAACATACGGCGGCGTCTTCCTGCGTTACGGTAACAACGCCTTGATCGGGTTGAGCCAAAACGCATTTGAGCATTACTTCAAGCATAGTCGTCTGCATAAGTTCGTATTTTTCGTAATCGCCGTGCGCGGTATAACAAAGTTGCCTGTGCGTGGAATTGCTGGAATACCATTCGGGGTAATCTTTAAGATATTTTTCGACAGGCAGATATTTGAAAATGTTATGCACCGCCGCTTTATCCGTCTTACCGCCGTCCTGACTTATATAGGTGAAAATACTCTGATAGTTATAGCCCATACCATACTTGCCGTCTTCGGTCATCCAGTTGGTCATATTGCGGTAATCGTAGTCGGGACGCTCGATAATTTCCATATCGGGCAAAGTCGCGCCGTTTTTTTCGTATACGACCGTGTCGTGCGCTATCATATCGTACCCGACCGTTTCTCTTAAAAACGCAAGCGTACCCATCTGATAACCGTCGTTCATAAACACTTCGATAAATACCGAATTGCCGAAAGATTTGATATAGTAACCCGCAGGTCCTAAATCGTCTTCGGGCATATTAAGTCCGCTTTGAGTAAACAGCGTTTTGCAACCGAGAATTATATATTTCGCGTTGCTCGTAACGGGGTTTTCATCTCCCGATTTATACAATTCGATTTTAAAATTAGCGTTCGTCGCCGCAGCGAGTTGCCCCGCCATAAAACTTGCCGCGCGTAACGCGTAGTTGTTGGAATTATCGGCAAGGATTTTATACTCGGTAGCAGCCGAGTTCGTTCCCGCGCCCGTTACAAACGCCCTTGCCGACTCGGTTACGGTTACTTTGTGCAATGCGTTGGTAATTTCGCCTCTTTCGAGTTTGTCCGTTACGGTATTCACCGCAGACGGTTTCGAGTCGTCGGTCGGCGTCTTTTTGCAGGACGCAAAGACGGAAGTTGTAAGCGCCGCCGATAAAACGACCGATAATAATTTTTTAAATTTAATCTTTCTCATATTATTACGCCCTCTTTACGGTAATATTCTTAACGAGGTTGTTTATATTCCCCGCCTCGTCGACTACCATTATGCGAATTTCGTATACGCCCTCGTGAGTCATCTGAATAGAATTGCCGGGGAGCATAATCAACTGCCCTGCCGGGGTTTCCGCGAATACGCGCACGATTATATTTTCCGCAGAAGAAACGTTATCGGAAACTTCGTATTCGGGTAAGATAAAGGTATCGCCGACGGTGAGTTCGGTCGGGAAAGAACCTTTCCATACGAGTTCGGGAGCATCTTCGTCCGAGATTATAAGAGTATATTTTAAAGACGAATTATTTTGCCTCGACAGAAAACTTTTTGATTCGGCTATATCGTATTCTACCTTATATTCGCCTATATCGTCCAACCTGATAACGTAATCTATCGTCGGATCGACTTTATTAAGCACGACTCCGTTTATATCCTTTGCAAAAGAGCCGTCGGGAGCGAAAACCGTCAGATAATATTCGAGGTTAGGCGAATATACGTCGTAAGCGATAGGCGAATATAACGTATATTCGCTGCCGCGAACCTGCACGCCGCCGACTTCGCCCGTCGAAGTTATTATCGGAGCAAACCTGTCGGTCTGCGCGGTGTTGAAATTACAATTCCCTACGCTTATAAAAGTTAAACCCGCGTTTTCCTCGTAACCCGAATATTCCACTTCGAGAAAGACTTTTTCTCTCTCGAAACCGCCGAATTTCTTTAAAAGAATTTCCGTGCCGTTAACGGTAATTTTACCGTCGGTATAAGTTATATCGAGCGACGCGTTCTCGTCGAAAGTCGCGCCCGTCAATTCGTAACGACTACCCTCGATTTCTGCATAAGCCGAGTCTTTACCGCCGAGAACGAGCGACAACCCGACGCTTTTGTCTATCGCGTCGAAAATATTTATTTTAAGCGACGAATTTTGCGTCGTTCCTTTAAACTTGCCGATAGTCGCGGTCAGATGCCTCGAAGAAAGGGCGTTGCCGAAAACGAAACTCATTTTTTGTTTATTGACGGCCGTCAAGACCATTCCGTTTGAAGTCTTTTCGGCCGTAAACCCTTCGCCCGCAAGGTAATTTTCAAGATGAAACCTGTTGCCCGCGTTCTCCTGTACCCAAGCGCACACGCCTACCGATTGATGAGCGGCAAGCGTAATGCCGTCGCTTATAACCGAAAATTTTATAATATCGCCGTTATTCTTTACGGAAAGCGTAACTTTATCGCCCGCGCGACAAGTTTTAGTTCCTTCGCCGTCCTCTATATTAACCGTGCAAAGTTCTCTGACGAGTTTTCCGTTTTTCGTCGAATACGCGTAGTAAGCGGGGATAGTATACTCGCCGCCCGAAATATACGCTGGATAAACGCCGAAATCCCGTTCCAAAACGGGTTTATCGTTCAAAGTAACGCTAACTTCGTAATATTTTTCCGCAGTCTTGCCGACGAAATCGGTTACGCGATAAATCACCTTATACACGCCGATTTCGGTTGCGCGGAATCCGCCCGAAATTTCTTCTCTCAGTCCGTTTATTTCTATAAACTCGGTTACGGTCTTTTTACCGCTGCCGCCCGTAACGCTATCTTCGTCAACGGAAATCACTTCTACCCACTCGCCCGATTTTGCTCTTTTTACCGCGTCAACGGGAATATCGAAAGAAAATTCGGAAGTCTTTTCGTAAGCGACGACGTAACGCACTTCGCTCGTGTAATTGCCCACCTTATCGTAAGCCTCGTACAGTATGCCGTAAGTACCTACTTTATCGGTTACGAATTTTCCGTCCTTTACGGGTACGCTTACGCTGTTTTCCATTCCGTAATTATACCACACGGAAACATTAACTTCGCAATCGTAAGCATAATCGTCGTATGCGCTCGCTTTCGGGATAGAGTAAGAATAACCCTTTAACGCGGACGGCATATCGCCGTCGTACTCATCGTCTACGCTCAAAGTCGGCTTCGCGTCGTCTATAAACACGTTGTCGCTTAAATCGGTCAAGCCGTAAACTTCGGTAATGCAAATCGTAGCCGTTGCGCCCGTATAATTATAAGCGTCTATCGACAGTCGCGCTTTGCCCGAGGGGAAACCCGTCCACGCGTCTTTAAATACCGAAGTATCGTCGAGATCCGCTATTTCCGTTTTTACGCCCGGATATCCCAAAGTGAAAACCTTTTTTTCGGCGTAATTCATCGAAATGAAAAACTGCGTGGCGTCGGGTGCGGCAACTCCGCTTCTGCCCGTAGACTTAAAGGAAACGTAACTCCATAAGCCGAAGCCGTCGTCTTCGTGTTTACCCTGCGTCTGATTTATGCCTACGGGCGCTTGATTTTGTCCGTTTGCCGCAACGTAGGTATTATACGTCCAGTCGTAGGCATAGTAATGCACTTTGAAATAAGCAGACGAATCCACGGAATCGGTAAAAGTAAACACCAACTCGGTAAAATCGTTTGCGCCCGCAACTTCGGGGATAACGAAACCTTTGACGAGATTGTCCGTGGAAGGCACTTTAGTAAAGTCGATGTATCGCGTAAACGAAAGAGTATCGTTTTGCGCGAGTTTTGCTACCACGCCCGCTGTAGTCGCTCCGTCGGGTACTCCGTAAGAAACCGACGACTTATCGCTGTTTGCGGCGTAATGCGGATAGTTTACCGTAAAACTTTTGGAGTCGGCGTAAACTTTATCGCCCGCCGTAACCGAATATTTAACGCTGTATACGCCGACTTGATTAAGCGCGACTTGCTTTTCTTCCGTCGCCGTGCCGTCGGGATAATAGAGCAACGCGGAGGCGGCGTAAGTATTCGCGCCGACCGTATACGTTCTCTCCTGAATATCTATAACCGACTTATAGGCGTACTCGCTTTCTAACGAGATCTCCGACCAACCTTCTTTTTCGTTTGCCGAAATAATTAAGCCGAGTCCCGAAATCGCGGCGCAGACGATTGCCGCAAGACTGCATATAAGAATAAACGATTTTCTTTTTTTCATATTTTTTAACCCTTTAAACCGCCCATAGTAAGATTGCCCATCAACCTGTCCTGAAACGCGAGGAATAAAACGAGTACGGGCGCGGCGACTATAAACGCCAACGCGAGAATTTGTCCGACTTCCTGTAAATCGTTACTGCTCGACTTTGCAAACAGCGTATAACCGAGCGTGGGGTAGTAAGGCAGATATACCTTGGGCGATTGATAATTGTTCCAGTATTCGACGAAATTGATAAGCAATATCGTCAGGAAAAGGTTTTTAATAAGCGGCAACGCTATTTTAACGAGTATCTGGGCGTTGCTCGCACCGTCTATTTTAGCCGCCTCCGAGTAACCGAGAGGCATAGCCTTAAACGCGCTGTACATAACGAAGAAGTAAAGTCCCTGCATATTTGCCGCCATTATCCAAAGTCCCCAGATATGGTTATGAAATCCGAGCGCGTAAGCGACTTTAAGTTCCGAAGGCAAACTACCTACTATCGGCACTATCATCGTTATTAAAACCATCGTGTAGACGATTTTAGAAGTTTTAAAATTAAACCTCGCGCAGGAATACGCCGTAAGGCACGGCACGAGCGTTTTAAAGAACGCGCAACCCAACGCGTACAAAAGCGAGTTGCCTAAAATAGTCGCAAAGCCTACGGTTTTGCCGGGTTCGGCGGGCATTCTTATTTTCTTGAATACGTCCGCATAGTTAGCCGTTTTCCAGACTTTGGGAAAACCAAATCCTCTGTTCTTGGCAAAATCGGTCAAATCGCGCATACCGTCTTTAAAGGAAGTTATAAATCCCCAGTAAAACAGTGCGAGCATTGACAAAACGTATACTAAAAGCAACGAACCGAGAACGATTAAAAGCGGTGAAAAACCGTATTTTATTTTAGTTTTTTTCATGTTACGCCTCCTGTCAGTCCTGCGGTCCGTATTTATCGAGCAACCATCTTGCGGTAAGCGCAACGGGAATAACTATCACCGTTATCACAAGACTCAACGCCGCCGCCCTGTTGTAAGCAACCACGTCGAACACGCCGTTGGACGCATAGTCCTGCACGAGGTTGAAAAGGTAGTAACCCATAGTTCCGGAGTCGAAAGCGATAGTTCCGCCGAAGAACGAAAACAAGTTATATTGATTGCTGAAAATAGTTGCCAACCCCGTAACGAGAAAGACCGAAACCGTAGGGAAAGCAAACGGCAGAACGACGTGAATAAATTCCTGAAAAGAATTTGCTCCGTCGAGTTGCGCCGCCTCGAGAGTTTCGGGCGAAAGTTCGCCCATTTTGTTGGAATATATAAGCGTGGTCGTTCCGAAATTCGTCCAGATATAAAATATAATAATCGGCGTATAAGACGAACGCGAAGTTATATCGAACAACAACTTGTCCGTATTTAATATATCGAACATACCGAGCCCCATAAGATTCTGAAACAAAACGACCATAACCATACTCGATATTATCGACGGTAAAAACAGGAAGAAACGAAATACTTTGCCGCCTATCGCCTTTTTAAAAATATAATAAGCGAACAGTAAGCCGAGCGGAACGCTTATAATAGTCGTTATAACGTAAAATTCCAACGAAGTGCCAACCGCTTTTAACACCTCGGGAAACATAGCGGAAGAAAATATATATTTAAAATTGTCTGTCCATGCGCCGCCGAGCGGGGCTTCGAACGCAAGTTTAAACGAGTTTAAATTAACCGCTATATAAAACACAGCGAATTGCAAAAGCGGCCACGCAAGCAAGGCGAGATGAAAAATCAAATCGCCTTGGCGGTCTTTTGTAATCTTCTTTTTAGTTTGCACCATAAAATCACCGAAAAAATTTCGTTATTTAATTCCACAACGAATTATTGCTCTTTATATAGGAGTAAGTTTTTGCAAGATACTTTGCCTCGGTCATGCTTTTATCCGACAAGAATTTTACGGGAGCAAATTGATCCGCGCTCGATATAGCGTATCTTCTCGAAGAATCGGTAGTATAAATCGTATTGTAATACTGCGCGTTGTTGTCGTGGGGATTGATAAGCGCGTAAGAACTCCACGCCTTGTACAACTCTTGTCCGAACGGCGACAAGCTCGAAACTTTATCGCCCACGTTGTAAGAAAGATCTTTATACGCGTTGGTCTGAACGGTAAAATCCACCAAAAACTCGTCCGAATTCATAAGTTGAACGAAGTCGAACGCAAGTTGCTTTTTCACGTCGGTAAGTCCCTTTTTTACGAAACACAGCGAGTTAATCGTGTTGACCATAGTATTTTCCTGCTTGCCGACCATTTCTTCGGTTGCAACGGGAAGAGGCATCCAACCGTAATTGCAATCCGCCTTATTACATCCCGCAGCCGCAAAATACGAAGTCGCTTCGCTGTCCCACCACGTTCCGTCGATAAGCATAGCCTGTCTGCCGTTGCCGTTATACCCGCGCGACGCGATATAATCTCTCTGCGCCGCGAATGCGTCGTAAGCGTTATTGTTTATATTTTTTGCAAGAGAATAAGTGCCGACCGTATCCATCAGTTTTTTAATGAATTGCAAACCGTAGTAATACGCCGCGCTGCGGAAAGTTTCGTAACCTTCGTTATTTGCATAAGTCATCGTAACCGTTTCGGTTTCGGGCTTATCTCCGTTCATTATAACGTTACCGTTTGAATCGAGTTTAACTACGTCCATATCGCCGTCGAAGGTGAAATTGCGCATAAATTCTTCTTTGCCCTGATAGTTAGCCATAAGTTGAATCATAAGCGCGGTAACGTAGAATTGAGTAGCGTTAGTTCCGCCCCAGTTAAGCGGAGTGTTACCGTCCTCTTTAATATACTGACAAAGATTCCAGAAGTCTGCGTAAGTTGCGGGCAAACCGTCGTCAAGCGAATAATCGACCCCGTCTATAACGCCCGTCTTTCCGTCAGGACCGTTGCTCTTTTTGTCGCCCGAGTCGATTATAAACATATTCTGTACGTCGGTTTCGTTCTCGTAACCCGCTTTAAAGTAATAGTTTCTTTCGTTGAACAAGTCTATATCGTAAACTATACCCATCGACGCCATATAGTGCGGCAAAGCGTAATATTTGGTAGTTCCGTTTTCCTCTATGCCGTAAAATTTCTTTTGTTCGTCGGTAAGTTTGCTTTCGATAGACTTATTATCGTAAGGGTTTTTACCCGTAACGATACTCGTGATATCTTCCACGACGTTTTGCTTTTGCAAATAAAGATAATTTACTTTTTCAACGAAATACACTTCGTATACGTCGTTCTGAATGTTGGATATCTGCGGCGTTTCCTTAACGTCGGTTATAAGTACCTGCACGCCTTTTTTACCTGGTTCGAGTTCGGTATCGGCATACTTTTCTTCGAGTTTGGCTTTGCCGTTATAAAGCCACTTATTACCGAAACCGCCCTGATAGTTTCTCACGTACAACTGCGTTTTTTTGGTATCGAGCGTTTCGTTTCCCGAACTGTCGTCCGAAGAACTTTTACACGCCGTCATCGAGCCTGCCGCGCCAAGCGACAACGTAATCGCAAGCGCAAACGATAAAATTTTGTTTTTTTTCATAATTTACCTCCGTAAATTCAATTTTTATTTTTAAGTAAATCCGCAAGATTATAGGATAGCAGATTCCAACTTTGAAAACCTTGATTGCGAATACCCTCGCCCGTTTCGGGGTCGTAATACTCGTGAAATTCGCCGCATTTTTCAACGTCTTTGCCGAGCAACTCTACCGTTTTTTCGGCAAGCGCAAACGCCTCGTCCGTATACCCGTAGCGAAGTAACCCCTCGCATACGAGGTAATTCGCGTTTATCCATACAGGGCCTATCCAACACGACGGATTGCCCGTATTTTTTATCGCGTACATTCGCGTTTCCGCTTTGGAAAGACTCCTTACTCCGTAAGGCGCGTTGAACTCTTTTTCGTTAAGCAAATGCTCTTTAATCATTCTATCGGCTTGCTTTTGCGTTGCAATACCGTAGTACGTCGTCAATAGTCCCGCCCATACGCCTATGCGCATAGGAATGGACTTCCAGTGCCTCGGTCCGCCGCAATGCAACCACTCGTTTTTATCTACTTTTTTCAGGAGAATATCCGCGCTGTAGAAAAAGCCGTCGCGCTCGTCCCAACATTCGTTTTGAACAGACTGCTTTAATTTTTCGGCTCTTTCCGAATATTTTTGCTCGTCCGCGTCGCCTAAAAGTCTGCACAATTTTGCCGCCGCCGTAAGTTCGCCGTACATAAGACAGTTCAAAAATATCGACGCGGTACTTCTATCGGGGCGATAAAAAACGCACGGATCGTTATCCACGCCGATAGCAAAGTCGTTCTGCCAGTAATATAGCCCCGTTTCCTCGTGAAAACAATTATCCCTATACCATTCGATAAATCGTTTCAATGCGGAAAATTTTTCTTTCAGCCAGTCCGCGTTACCGCTTTTTTCAGCAACGAACAACGCGTGCTGCGCAAGGCAGGGTTTGTGTATATTTACCTGCGTGTTCGGCTTTAAATCGAATATGCTTTCTCTGTCCGCTATGATATTTATAGGTATACGCCCTTCGTCGTCGGCGGCGGCAAGGAAGTTTAAAACGCAACCTTGCTCGTATGCGGTTATATCGTCGCCGTCGGCGGCTGCCGCAAGCGCGATATCCGTAAGCCAACTATCCCAGTCCCACAGTTGGTCGGAATAGGACGAACCGGGAACGAAACACGGATAAACGAACTTCCCGTGCGGCTCGCGAAAACATTTTTTATAATTGTCTTTTACGTAAGACTGAACGAGTTTTATATATCGCTGCAAATCTTTTCGCATTAAATATTCTCCTGCTGTAATAGTCGTTTTGTTTATCGTTTTTAAATTCCCCAGTTGGAATACAAATCGGAAAGTTTATAATGTTCTCCGTAATATTCCCTTCCGAGTAAATTAAAGTCCGACTTTAAATTTTGTCTTAAATCGGTAATACTTACGCCGTTATAACCGCCGCTGAAACCGTAACCCGATTTACTTGAACCGCCCGCCACGCAAAGTAAAAATCTCGGCGTAAGCGACTCGATTAAAATATGTCTCTCGTATACGGTTTTCATATCGCCGCCGTAACTTGCAATCGCACTTTGAGCGGTTTCGATATACCCCATATACTTCTTTATCATATCGACGGTAAAGTTTTTCCAGTAGCCGTCGGTTTTGCCTGTAGTCAGATAATCGCATAATCTGTTTGCCGTTTTGGTTATGCCGAGCGTACCGGAATATTTAACGGAGTCGATATACTCGTAAGTAGTACCGTCCTGCTTTATATTAGCATAATCGGTTTGCATTTGCAAGTACAAATTATACGTTGCCTCGTTTGCTTTCGCCGCACCGAAATAACCTCCGTCGCGGAAAGTTTTCGTCGTGCCGTTTACGGTAAACGCAAAGAATTTACTTTCGAGTTCTGAAACGTAATCGTCGAGTTGTTGATAATAAACGGTTGCGTTATCCGTTTTGTTTACCCTTTCCAAAATCTCGACCTGCGCTTTTGAAAAAGCGTATTGCTTAAACGCCTCGAAAGCCGACGCGCCGCGCTCGCGGGTTTGTCCGTTTACGTAAATCCACGCGGGTTCGCCGCCCGCCGCCTTTACCGTTCTTGCCGAAAACTCGAACCAGGTAAGCAAACTTTTTACGGTGTCCGTAGGAATCATATAATCGTGAAACAGCGTTCCGTAAAACCAAAAACCTATGTTTTTAGTCTTTGCTACCCAAGCCGAAATTTGCTCCCTTACGCCGTCGTTTTTCTCCGAGTAAATATATTCCGCCTCGTAAGAATTGCGAATGGGCGCGTAAATAACGCCGAGACGGTCGTTCATCGCTATCGTGGGCGCGTTACATAAATAGTAATACGCAAACAAATAAATAGTAAACTTCCTTTCTTCGTTGCCGTCGAGCGACTGAATTTTAAGCACTACGTCGTTAAGGAACTTAACCGCCGCGTCGGTGTGATTACTACTGCATACGGAGCATTGACACCCCTCCAGATCGCCGTCCGAAAGCGAAAAAGTCAAATCGGTAACGCTCGGATAAGCGTTAAGCAAATTACGGACTTCGTTTGCGGCGTAATTTACCATTGCGACGTATTCCGCATTCGAGGAATTTTGCGCGCCGCCCGCGGCGTAACATATATCCGTTCCGCCGCCCGAAGTAGTCCTGAACCACGCGGGGTGCAAAGTCTTATTCTCGGAATAATTCAACCAGTATATCGTGTTATGAAAAGGTTGCATTTTCCCGTTTTCGTCCGCAGGACCTATCGGGAAACGATCTCTGCCGTTCAGCCCTAACTGTTCGTTCTTCCAGACGAGATGAGCGTTGGTAGAATTCCTCAAATTAAAAGCCGAATCGTAATCTATATCTATATCGGGCATAATTACCGTCGCGCCGTCGATTTTTTCATAAAGGACGGTATCGTCGGAAAGCGCGTTATAGCCTATCGTTTGCTCTAAAAACGCAATAGCCGCGGTAATATACTCCTCGTCCATATTTGCGTTTATAAAAGCCGTGTTGCCGACCGTTTTTATAACATAACGCCCGTAGTCGGCTTTCGGTGCGTTTTCTATATTTGTATCGCCTATAACGATATACGCGGACAGGTCCGACCAAGTCGCAGGCGGTTGCGTGGTTATTTTAAGATTTATTCCTCCGTTTACCGTTTCGGCAAATCTTCCGCCGCCCAAATCCGAATAAGTTACGCTGCCGGACGCGCGGCGAATATGTTCGGCAATAAAAGCCGCCGCGTTTAAAGCGTATTCGTTGCCGTCCTCGTAAATTATCGTATAGTCGGATAAGGTTTTGTCTGCCGACAATATAACGTTGCCGTCGTAATTCGGGGTCGCGGCGGCAGAAACCGTAAACAAAGTTTTATTCCCGAAGGAAAGAGAGGTTGCGCTTGCCGAAAAATAATTCCACGCGTTTATTTCGTTTTTACGCTCCGCAAGCATTTCCGCCGCCTGATTATAGCAAGCAAAGTTGTCTTTACCAAGCGGAACTGAAGTCGTAACCCCGTCTTTATTTTGCAAGTTGCTGTAATAACTTATCAGGTTATCCGTAGACGGACCTACCAGGTACACGTTTTGATAAGCGGCGGCGGAATCGTTTACTTTACCCAAAATATAACCTTTAGACCACGCCGTATCGTAACTTATCACGCAGTTGCGCATAGTTACCGCAGGAACGCCGTCGCGCACCGTGTTTACGGTAGAATTCCACGCGTCGGCAGTGTCGCCAGTATACCCCACGAAAACGTTTTCGATAATTCCTTCGCCCCAGGAGGCAAGATAACTGCAATATTTTACTTTTGCGTTGGTAAAGGCTACGTTTTTAATAACTCCGTCTTTATGCAAAACGCTTATAAAACCCGTCCTGCGGTAGGCGGTACTCGTACCGTAATCGTCAGACCAGTTAGCCGACTCCACGCACATTCCGTTTACGGTGTAACCTCTGCCGTCGAACACTCCGCGAAAACCCAAAGTTTTATCGCCTGTTTTATCGGTATGCGTAATCATTGAAGGAACGAAAGTTCCGTTGTAATCAATATCGTTGCCTAATGCAAAATAACCGTCGTATACGCCGTCGTCCGTCGTACCGTTGTACGCGTCGGCGTAGCCCGCAAAAGACTTTAAATCGTTTGCCGTGTTCAGCACTTTCGTTACGAATAACACGGGCAATTTATGAGTTAAAAACTCACCGTCGTATATATATTTTATTTCAAGTTCGCCCTTGCCGTAAACCTTGCCGAATTCGGAGGTTTTTATCGTAAGACCGTCGGTAGTAAGGGTTTTACCGCCGTATCCGACGGAAACGAAATTCGCCTCCGTCAGACCGTCTACGCTTAAATTGTAGGTTTGCGCGGTATTTATATTGCCGTCCGTAATGCCAAGGTCGATAACTCTTTCTCGGGTATCGTCAAGCAGTACGTCCTGCCCTTCACTCAGTTTTTTTTTTTACGGTTACGCCTGCGGGAAGGTTGTCAAGAGTTACGCTTGAAGAAAAACCGCCCGTTACGTTCGCGATAATCGTAAGACCGCCGCTGAAATTATTGTTGCTTTGATTTGCAAACACGTTTACGATATCTATCGTTGAAGTAATCGTTACGTTGTTGAAAGTCGAATTACTTAACGTGTCCGCAAATATGGGAGTTTTTCCTGCCTGACCGTTAACGGGATAAGAAGTATGCGTAGCAGAACCGCCGGTAATAGAAATGGTAACATTTTCCATTGTAAGATTATAGGCGTTATAAGCGATAACCGAACGACCGGCAATTTGATTGTCTTCGTCAACGATAGTAACGTTCTTTATAGTTGCTCTGTTAATCGTTCCGAATAATCCGTAAGCCGCAACCGAACTCTTCATCGTAATCGTTTTTGTTCTTCCATCAAGAGTGCCTCTAAACGCACTACCGCTCGACCAACCGATACTTGCATCCACGGCTTTAAAACCGTCTTCGGTGTAAGACACGTCTTTACCTAAAACGTAATATCCGTAAATATCCGCGCCTACGCATTTTACCGCCGACTGCAAGTCGGACATAGTGGTTATAACTTTGGTGATAATCGTTACGGGAACGGTTATTTCTACTTTCGTTCCGTCGGCTTTTATAACCGTAACTATAATATCTTGTTCGCCGTGTTTTTGTTTGTCGGTAAGAATTTTACGCGCGGTGGCGGTGGATATTCCGTCTAAAGTATCGCCGTTGCTCGTTTTTACGCTTAAAATTTCAAGTCCGTTATAGTCGCCCAAATCGAGCAGGTCGGCATCGCCGTCAAGCACGAAATCTTGCCTGTCGCTTAAAGTAACTTTTTCGGTCGTTATTTGTTGAATTGAATCAAAGGATTCAATGCCTGTGCCAAATTGTGTCGTCTGAGCCGTAACCTTTACGTTTTCATAAGTACTTTGGATACCATCTTTATTCGGAAATTCAATTAAAGTACTAACAGAAATACTTGAAGATATCTCACAGTTTTTCCATTTACAACCAGCCATTTCCTCAATAAGGGGGGCTTCCGTTGTACTTGTTTGGTTACTTTGATATGAAATCGTCATTACTACGTTTTCAAAACTCGTATATGATACATAACGAGCAACCAAAGTAGACCCCCAAGCCGCAGAATACCAAGCTTGTGCAAGAGTTACATTTTTTATTGTAGCCTCATACAATGTGCCGAATATGCCGTGAGCGTAACCACCATTCCAAGTAATTTTATGTCCTTGACCGTCAAGCACGCCCTTAAAGCCTGCTTTATTGCGAATATCCTTGTAACTTGCAGCTCCGGCAAAATCAGTGCCAAGTGTACTTCCGTTATCATTATAAGCAATATCTTTTGTTAAAACGTAATAACCGTAAATATCAGTACCATAATAACGGCAAGAACCAAGAAAATCATTAAGCGAAGTAATCTTTTTGGTTATAAGTAACACGGGCAGGTTTGCAGTAAATTTCGCGCTGTCTTTTGCAAAAGTTACCGACACCGTTTGTTCGCCGTGAGTTTTGGTATCCGCTTTCAAGTCGGGGGGAATAGTTACGGCATTTCCGCTTACGGTAAGGTCGTAACTGCCTATTTTTGCACTTTCTACGGTATATCCCGCATAATTTGCAAACGAAAGCGCGGCGTTTTCGTCAGTCATAAGCACTTTTTGCCTATAAGTCGCACATAAAACCGTGCTGTTTTTAACGCGCGTGGAAGAAACGTTTTTAACTATCGTTCCGTCTTTGGTCGCCCAACCTACGAATTCCGAACCGTCGGAAAGTTCCGTGGCGGGAACGGGGCACTCCGAAGTTAAGCCGAGATAATCTACGGTTTCGCTCGTCGTTTGCCCTTCGACTATATACGTAATAGTTTTTTCGAGGTAAGTCGATTTAAGCGATGCTTTTTCTTCAACAGTCAATTCTGAATTTGTATCGTTATATTCCGCCTGCGCAACGAAAGACATAGAAATGCCGTCCTCTTGCGTAGTGTAAGTATAACTATCGCCGTTTTTAATATATCCTCTCACCGAAATTTCCGTGCCGTAATCGGTTTCGGGTATATTGTAAAGGTATACGACGGACTGCATATAGTCGCCGTCTTTAAACCAAACGGCACTCGTATCGGAATTTGAAACCGTCGCTTTATAAGTTCCGTCAACGGTCAATGCTTTACCTTCGGTCAGATAATAAGGTAAAAGCAAAGTACCCGTAGTTACGCCGGAATTTAAAGTGCCTTTGCCGTCCGCACCTATCGTGCCGTAGGTTTTAAAATAATCTTCCGTCATTGCAACGTGAAACTTTACGCCCGCGCCGCGCTCGTCCTTTATTTTTACCGCTCCGCCTTGTACGAAGTATTCGTTTTCATTTGCCCCGTCGGCGGCAAATGCCTGCGCGGCGTTTACTCCGACCAACGCGAAACAACAAATCGCAACCGCGCCGAATGCCGTAACTAAAATTTTCTTAATACCTTTCATATTTTTTCTCCCTTTACATATTGTTAGTGTTCCACCAACCGTCCATATCGCCGCCGTTTACGCCTACGTCTTTTGCATCGTCGACTCCGCTCGTTCTGATTACGTCGTTGTCAAAAACAAACGAGAACGTAACCAAAGGTGATTCATACTGTTTCTTCATTTTTTAATATCTCCTTATGATATTTTTCGTTATTTATACTCTATCCGTACCGCCCCGAAAAAGGCGGTACGGAGAATATTTCTTTATTACGGTTTATGAACGCCCGTCCACTTACCGCTTTCATCTCCGCTTTCCGCGGATAAATAAATTAGTTCGTTTTGCCTTAATACCGTTATAATCGGCTTTTCGTAATACTTCATAGCCACCTTTTTTGCTTTGTGTCGCAACGTTCAAAATTTTATCGTCATTACGCAGGAGCGTAGCGACTTTATAGCCCTTATTTTCGCTGTCATTGCGAAGGAGCGTAGCGACTGCGGCAATCCCCTTGAATAACCGACGATGCAATGGTTCAGGGGGATCGCCACGCTAACGCTCGCGATGACACGGAAATTCCGCTTACAAAATTATTCTTGCGTTGCGCCCGTCGCAGGGGTTTTTACGGTAACGCCTGCGGGATATTCCGCACTAGCCGCCGAAAATCCGCCCGTTACGTTCGCGATAATCGTAAGACCGCCGCTGAAATTATTGTTGCTTTGATTTGCAAATACGTTTTCTATCTCTACCGAAGAAATTATCTTACAGTTTTTCCACACGCATTTTTGCATCGTGTTGCCGATAAACGGAGTGTTTTCCGCTGTACCCGCCAACTTCGTGCCGCCGAGAATTTCTATCGTAACGCCGTCGAACGTAGCGCCGTATGCGTTTTTGGCAAGAACCGGTCTGTAAACAACGCCGTTGTTTACGTCTTTTATAGTTACGTTTTTAACAGTCGCGCCATTGAGCGTGCCGAACAACCCGTAAGCCGCAACCGAACTGTCTGTAGTGATAGTGTAAGTTCTGCCGTCGAGAGTGCCTCTGAACGCCTTATCGCTCGCCCAACCGCCGCTCGCCGGTACGGCGTTAAAACCGTCTTCGGTGTAAGATACGTCTTTACCCAAAACGTAATATCCGTAAATATCCGCGCCTACGCATTTTACCGCCGACTGCAAGTCGGACATAGTGGTTATAACTTTGGTGATTACCGTTACGGGAACGGTTACTTCTATAATCACGCCGTCGCGAGAAACTGTTATTATAAAGTTTTGTTCGCCGTGTGCTTGTTTAGCGGCTTTGAAAACCTCGTCTGCAACGGAAGAACTCAACGAATAAAGTTCGTAACCCGTACTCGTGGCTATAGACAAAATTTCGCAGTCAGCGTATTCGCCGAGATCTATCTCCGAATTTTTACCATCGAGGACGAAATCCTGCCTGCCGTCGAGCGTTACTTTCTCAACCGCGTCGGCTTTGGTAACGTCGTCGTAAGTAACGGACTTGCCCGTTTCTATAACCGCGCCGCTTTCGTCTTTTACGTCCGCGGTGTGCCCCATTTCGGTGTAAACACCGTTTATTTTTACGTTGTCGAACACGTTATTTACAAACTTATAACCAAACAAAGAGCCGTAGCCTTTGGTATCGTTTACCG
>CAVLAV010000004.1:0-23650 GCA_963660735.1 bacterium | reverse complement strand
CTCATATCCGCGTCGGAGTAACACAACTGCCCGTTGTTTATCCAACCTTTAGTCGTGTATTCCGCAATCGCGTCTTCTTTGCTTGCGCCGCTTAAAACCTTTTTATAAGTCAGTATTTTAAACGAATTGTGGTAATCGTTACCCGTAACGTATTGTTCGGGCGCGGGTTGCGTCCTCATTCTTCTGTAAGAAGTAACGTCTTCGCGCAATTCAGCATAATTTACTTGTCTGTAATCGAAACTCGGCTTTTCCTCAACGTCAAAAAATCTGTAATGCAAATTGTTTACGTTGTCTATATGATAAACGCCTTTCGTAAAATAATCGAAATTAAGCGTTTTCTCCAGAAAACCGTAAACGCCGTTCAGCGTGCCTATATCGGTTGAACCGAAAATGTACAGATTGCCGTCGTCGTCCGTTTTTAATGCGAACCCGGTTTTGCCTACTTCCTTTTCCGTAACGGAATACCCGCCGGTTTTAAGAGCCTGAGTATTTCCCACGCTTATAAACGGAGTCGTCGCAGTCGTTACCACGGCTAAACTCGCGCCCGTTGCTTCGCTGAAAAGCGACTTTAATTCTTCTACGGCGTAACTTATAGTTTCCGACGGCGAATCCGGAAGTAATATCGAGTATTTTGTTTGATTATTGTCTACAAAATTCATTTTTTTTTAGATAAATATAAGTTCTGTAAAATGGTTTTATTTTCTGCCGACGTATCCGGATCGTTATAGGCCGCTTCGGCAATTTCCATTACGGTACGGGCATTATTGTCGATATTCATTCCGTCATAACACGCCATTACATATCTTGTCGAGTTTTCTTTCGTAAGTTTAAGATAAGACCTGCCCACGAAATCCCTTTCAAGGTTTGCCTCTAAAATATCCACTATCGACCCGTTTATACGATATACCAAATCATTATAATCCACAAGATCCGCAGTAAGATTGATTAACTTAACGTTTTTATAGGCGTTGCCGAAGAAATTAGCCGCCGCAAAATCACCGTATTTGGCTTGATAATCAAGCGGAAGAATAATTGTTCCCGCCGTAACCGTATAACCTGCGGCTTCATAACTTGCAACCAAAGACTTAGACACTTCGGCTGTAAATCTCAATCCGTTTACTTCGCCTAACCTTATGCTCGCGCCCGTTCTCATTTTAAATTCGTCATAACCGACGGCTGTCGGAGCTCCGCCCCAGTTACACGCCACAAGATAATCGTCGTCAAAGAAAAACGGATACGTCCCGTCGCCTTTTTTGTATAAGACCGTACTTTTTATTACGAATTCGTTTATAACGGTGTCGATATTGAAAAATCTTGCGTTGGCGCTTGCTCCCGAAGTCGCATTTGTAATATAAAAACACCAATCGCTATCGTTCAATTCGGTCCCGTCGAGATTATACGCTTTACCGTAATAGTAACCGGCACCCATTGTCGAAAGCCAGGTATTTCCGCTGAATTTTATGCTTCCTTGCGTACTTCCGGTTTCGACGTACGTATCAGTACCCCCGCCGAGAGTAACCGTGGTTATAGCCGATATCGTAGGCGTTTTTTCCCAAGAATAACTAACATAATAATCATCGGCAAATTGCAACGCCGAAGAATTATCGCTCTTTGCAAACACGTCATATTTTCTGATTATAAAACTTTTTATATCGGCAGAACCCGTAACGGAAGATAAATTGAATACAAAATTTCCATCAACACCCGTATTAGTCGCACCCCCTGACGAACTCGCATGCGCACCGGAATAAACCTCTCCGCTTTCACTATATAAATTACCGTAATGATACCCCTGTAAAGTTCCGCTCCATAAGGCTTTATTTATACTTACCGTTTTTGCGTCGCCACTAGCTAATTTGCCTGTACCAAGCGTAACGGTAATAAGTTCCACTGCTTTAGCGCTACTATCCCATTTATAACCGATATAATAGTCTTTTGCAAACGTAAACGATTGCGTTTTACTTGCGTTTTCAAATACGTCTGCGGCTTTTACCGTAAAATTAAGAATTTCTGAATAATTTTCAACTTCACTAAGATTAAAATTTATACGATAAGTATCATTGCCCGTATCTTGCTTATTTACCTTGATATCTATCGTTTTATTCCCGACGTAAGCCTTTCCGTAAAAATTCTCATTAGCAAGTTCTCCGCCGAATTCGGGGTTTACCGTCGATATCATGCCCGACTTCAACGTAGCATAATTGCCCGAACCTAAAGTTACGGTTACCGGCGTATTTTCCGCTTTTACGACTTTGCGATCGTTATTCACAAAACAAAACGCGAAAACGATCATAGCAGCCGACAACGCCGATAACAGTATTATCGGCAATTTTTTTGCTTTCATTTGACCTCCCACACTTATTCGTTGTCGAATAAGATATATATTTTTATTGCCCATATTGACTTTGGCATTACAATTTTAACATTAAACAACGGTAAAGTCAATTTACTCTATTTTCTTATAATTGCCTTATTTTGAACTTGCATTAGTTTATCTGATTACTAAAAATTAAGTTTACGAGAAGCATAATATAAATATTAACTTTGATTCCTACAATAAAAGTCGGTGTCCGACTTGTCAGCCGCCGTGAGAATTTCCCGCGGCGGCTGATTTTATCGCGAAATGCCATTCGTTGCATTCGCCTTATCCTGCTGGCATTGCTTTTTTATAACAAATAACGCTGTGATTTATATAGTTGATTTTTTTAAATATTTTATAAATACTGACTAAACCTGTCATATTTAATATGATAAAATATTGTTATGGATAAGTTAGCGTACCATTTTAATAAAAAGAAAATTCCCGCTAAAACGGCAGGGAAATATAAGTATTATTATCCGTGCTTGCTTAAAGACGTTGCCGACGAACAATATGGAAGTAATTATTATATCGTTACTGAAGTTTCCGAAAGTGAATGGGAAGCATTGCTTGAGAATTTGGTTGTAAATACTCTCATCAAACAAATTACAACCGAGAAAAATTTAAAATTACTCACCGAGCGTATTTTAACAAAATTGCAACAAGAATCAACCGAAGCAGCAAACCTTAAAATGCTCGAAAAAGCGTTAATACGAACCAATAAATCGCTTTCAAATTTGTTAAAAGCAATAGAAAACGGAATCTTCGGCGATACTACAAAAGAACGTTTAGCTGAACTCGAAGCACAAAAGAAAGATCTGACAGAAAAAATACTGATAGAAAAGAACAAAGAACGCGTCGTCCCCACTGCGGACGAGATAAGAAACTACCTGAAATATGCCGCACAACAAACACCACGAAACCTTGTAGACTTATTGGCAAATAAAATAATCGTGTATACGGATAAAATCGAATTGTATTTGAAATATACAGACGATACCCCACCTACTCCACCATATAACGGCGATAACCCCGACGGAACCAACAATTCCGATCGGGGTTTTCTCTTAACCGAATTTACCACCATTTGCGAAATGTATACAAGCGGTGGCAAGAGCAGAAAATTTGATGACAAAGCAATTTTAATGCGTTTATTACTGTAATTTTTATACTATCCACTAATTTCCATTTTATTTTTGTTTCTACTGGGCTTTAACTCCCGCCATAGTGCCATTTTATCCAAACATATACTTCGCACAATATAGAAATTTGATGAGAAAAATAAATTTCTCGTTACAGCATCCAAATAAATTTAATCCCACATATCGTCAGTTATATAATTCGACAAAAACATAAGAAAATTATGGATGAGTGTTACAATCCGTCGTTGTTTCATCTCATTAACCTCCTATTTTATTTAACAGGGGGACAAGATATTATCTTTTCTGCGCTTTTCAAGATCTCTTTTTCAATCTTATTTGATATCTCCTCATTTTTCGCACTAACGGAAATATATATCTTCAGTTTCGGCTCTGTTCCACTTGGCCTTACTACAATAGAGCAATTATCTTCAAGCAAGAATTTAACAACATCGGATTTAGGCAACCCATCAATCCCTAATGCATAATCCAATAATTTGACAACTTTTTTATTTCCAAACTCCTTAACTTCTTCGCGGAACAACTTCATTATATTTTGCATCTTTGTAAAACCTACGCTACCACCGAAAGCATAACTGTGAAGGGTATTTACGCAATAACCGTATTCACGATATAATTCGTTCAGTTTTTTTACAAGTCCAATGCCTCTTGTTTTGTAATAAGCATACATTTCACAAATTAGTAGCGCACCACCCACACCGTCTTTATCTCTCACATAAGAACCAGAAAGATAACCATAACTCTCTTCAAAGCCAAAAACGTACCTATCGGCGCACCCTCTATCCTCAAGTAAACCGATTTGTTCACCAATAAATTTAAAGCCTGTTAAAACATTAATGATTTTCCCCCCGTAGCGTTTCACAATCCGTTCAGCCATATCAATGGTAACAATTGTTTTTACGACGACAGGATTTTTCGGCATTTTTTTATGTTTGATTCTTTGACTGCAAATATAGTCTAAAAGCAATATACCAACCTCGTTTCCCGTCAATAGTTTCATTTTCCCGTTGTCTTTTACAGCGATGCCAACCCGATCACAATCCGGGTCTGTCGCAAGCAAAAGGTCGGCATTGCACTTCTCCGCATATTCCATTCCCAGCGACATTGTTTCCGAAATCTCCGGATTAGGATACGGACATGTAGGGAAATTCCCGTCAGGCAATTCCTGCTCCTTCACAACCGTTATATTTGTAAATCCGCTCTCTTTCAAAACCCTCGTAACAGGCTTTAACCCCGTACCATTCAAAGGCGAATAGATAATAGCCACGTTTTTATCAATTTCGTCACCAAATAGAACAGATTGTTTCTTCACTTCTTCAATAAAAGCGGTCAACACACACTCTTCTATACGTTTTATATTAGTTCCGCCGTTGTCTGCATAATTCACATCGGAAAAGACATCCAATTTTTCAATCTCGGTTAATATCTCAGCCGCTGCATTTGTCGTAATCTGACAACCGTCTGCCCCATAAACTTTGTAGCCGTTATATTTAGACGGGTTATGTGAAGCCGTAATCATAACACCGGCAGAAGCGTGTAGATACCTTGTAGCAAAAGAAACCGTAGGTACTGGATTTAATTCTCCCCACAAATTTACAACTATCCCGTTTGCATCGAACACGGATGCCGCTGTCTTAGCAAACAAATCTGAATTTATACGACTATCGTACCCGATTACAACAGAGGGTGCCGCAAAATTCTTTTTAAGATAATTAGCCAATCCTTGAGATGCTTTTGCAACAGTGTAAACATTCATACGGTTTATTCCCGCCCCAATCACACCGCGTAAACCGCCTGTACCAAAAACGAGGTCACGATAAAAAGCGTCCTCAATCTGATCATCAGTCATATTTTTAAGTTCAGTCAAAAGTTTATCGTCAGTTATTTTCTTGATCCAACGCTCATATTCCTTTTTATAATCCATATTCAACCTCTTATGCAAATTGCGTGTGTCCGTAAATTTATTGTTCAGTATCCATTTTGTTGATAGTCTTTTACAAACAACAAAAGTTAAAATGATCAAATTTTTATCTTTGAAACTTCTGTTTATCTTGAACTGAAATATCATCTCCGAGTTGAACCTCTATTAGTTTCAACTCTGTATCGGCCGTTACCATATGGCGGCAACCAGCAAACATTGTAATCACATCACCAGTCTTGACCCGTCGTTCCACACCATCGACAAAGGTCCTACCTTCTCCCGAAATTACAACCCAAACTTCATCGCGGAATTTATGACTGTGATAATTCATACTATGCCCCGGATTAAGAGTTATCTTAACGGTTAAAGACATTTTCTCGACATCTATAACTTTAAAACTTCCCCAAGACTTTTCTGCAAACATAATTTGTTGTTCAAACTTGTCCACAAATGGTTTGATATAGGAACTTTGTTCCTTATCCGCGACAAGAATCCCATCAGGCGATGCCGAAATAACTACTTCTTGCAATCCCATTGCTAAAACGGGTACATCCAACTCATTTATAATATGTACGTTACAACACTTATCGTTCAACTCACCTTTTCCGATAACGTTTTCATTCATTGCCTCAGTCAAAGTATTCCATGTACCAAGATCTTTCCAAGTTCCTGCAAACCGAATAACTTGTATCTTCGTTTCATGCTCTACAACGGCGTAGTCAAAAGAAATCTTATTCAAAGTTTCATACTTATCAAACAAATCCCAATAATCTTTAAAATCGATCAATTCTCGGGCTTTATTCATTATATAACCAAGTTTGTAGGCAAATACGCCACCGTTCCAAAGCGCACCTTGTGAAATATATTGTTCGGCAACTTCCGCTGTTGGTTTTTCTTTGAACGTTTCTACAAACGCAACGTGCGCTCCGCTCTCAGGTATAATATACCCGTACTTCTCACTTGGATAAGTTGGTTCAATACCCATTAAAACTATATTTGCCTCACACTTACCGGCTTGTTTAGAAAGTTCTTTTAACGCCTCAAAATAATCATCCTCTACGTAAGGATCAACCGGACATACCACAACGGACTCGGAAGGATCGACATGAATCACGTCAATTAAATACGCCGTAGCCAAAACTATAGCCGGAAAAGTGTCCCTGCGACAAGGCTCTACGCTGATTCCGACGTCATCGCCAAGTTGATTATGAATTGCAGAAACCTGAGTCTTACTTGTTGCAATCGTTACTTTTGCGTCATCGTCGATTTTTTTTATTTGACGATAAACACGTTGTAGCATTGACTCATAAGTATCGTCTTCTTTTTTAAAAATTTTTATAAATTGTTTCGAACGAACGTCGTTTGACAAAGGCCAAAGCCGTTTTCCCGATCCACCCGACAATAAAATGATATTCATAATTATGATTACCTTTCCGCTCTCATTGGATTACTGAGAAAATCTTCATAAGCAAGTCGAATGCCGTCTTCAAGTTCCGTCTTATACGTCCACCCAAGCGCCGTCGCTTTACCGATATCCAAAAGTTTCCTTGGCGTACCATTAGGCTTGGTAGCGTCCCATTCAATTTTGCCGTTATACCCGATCACTTTTGCCACCAATCCAGTCAATTCCTTGATTGTCAACTCTTTACCTGTTCCGGCATTAACAGTTTCGTTACCGGAATAATTGTTCATTAAAAAAACGCAAAGATTAGCCAAGTCGTCTACGTATAAAAACTCACGCAAAGGGGAGCCGTCTCCCCAACAAGTAACACTCTCTGCCCCGTTGATTTTTGCCTCATGAAATCGGCGAATTAGCGCAGGTAATACATGACTGTGCGTCGGATGATAATTATCGTTAGGTCCATAAAGATTTGTCGGCATAACGGAAATATAATCAGTTCCATATTGTCGATTCAGAAACTCGCAGTACTTCAATCCGCTGATTTTCGCCAAAGCATATGCCTCGTTTGTTTTTTCAAGTTCTCCTGTCAATAAGCAATTTTCCTTCATTGGCTGCGGAGCAAGTCGAGGATAGATACAAGAAGAGCCTAAAAACTCCAACTTCTTACATCCGTTTTTCCACGCGGAATGAATCACGTTCATCTCCAACATCATATTGTCATACATAAAGTCCGCTAACGACTCACTATTCGCAACAATTCCGCCCACTTTGGCTGCGGCAAGAAAAACGTACTCAGGTTTCTCTTTTGCAAAGAATTCCTCCACGGCATCTTGACGTTGCAAGTCGAGCTCATTATGCGTTCTCGTAATTATATTGTTATACCCCTGCCGATTAAGTTCTCTTACGATTGCAGAGCCAACCATCCCGCGATGACCCGCCACGTATATTTTTGCATCTTTTTTCATTACTTTACTACTCCTCTCTCAAGATATTCCTCCAAATTCGTGCGAATATGTTCTTCTGCTCTTTCTACCGCAACCTTTTCCATATCGTGCCGTGTCATAATTTCGACAAGTTTTTCAAAACTTGTCTTAGTAGGATTCCATCCAAGTTCCGTTTTTGCCTTAGTTGGGTCACCCCAAAGATTAACAACATCAGTCGGGCGATAAAAATCCGGTGAAACTTCAACAATCACTCTACCTGTTTTTTTATCTATCCCCTTTTCCTCTATTCCCTTACCTTGCCACTCGATATCAATACCGGCATAATGAAAAGCAAGCGTAGCAAACTCGCGCACGGAATGCTGTACGCCTGTCGCTATAACGTAATCTTTGGGAGTTTCTTGCTGCAATATCAGCCACATACATTCCACGTAATCCTTAGCATAGCCCCAGTCCCGAAGAGAGTCAAGATTACCTAGAAATAACTTATCCTGTTTGCCCTGTGCAATTCTTGCCGCCGCAAGAGTAATTTTTCTTGTAACGAACGTTTCGCCACGTCTTTCACTCTCGTGATTAAAAAGTATACCGGAACAACAAAACATATTATATGCGTCCCTATATTCTTTTACAATCCAAAAACCGTATTGTTTAGCAACGGCATACGGACTGTAAGGATGAAAAGGCGTCGTTTCCGATTGCGGTACTTCTTCAACTTTTCCATAAAGTTCTGAAGTCGATGCCTGATAAACACGGCAAGTAGCCGCCAAACCGACCACACGAACCGCTTCAAGCACGCGAAGAACACCTGTTGCCGCCACGTCTGCAGTATATTCAGGGACGTCAAAACTAACTTGAACGTGGCTTTGTGCCGCCAGATTATAAATCTCGTCCGGTCTGATTTCTCCAATCAACTTCACTAGAGAAATCGAATCTCCCAAATCACCGAATTTAAGATGAAAATGCGGTTTTCCCTCTAAGTGAGCGATACGCTCTCTATAATCAACCGAGGAACGACGAATCATACCGTAAACTTCGTACCCTTTCTCCAATAAAAATTCCGCTAAGTACGATCCGTCTTGCCCCGTAACACCTGTAATTAAAACTTTTTTCATATACGTTACCTCTTTAGTATTTTTGTTATAATTGTTTATTTCTTGTTATTAGTTTAAAATTGATTTACGAATATCGCAAAAACAGCATCTTGTAATCAGATTTTCTCATTCTTTATTACTAATAATAGCTTATTTCGCATAAAATATCATAATCTAAAATTTATCCCAAGTTAAAATATCATCTTCCTTGACATCAGTCTTTAATTCCCTGCCTATAACCACTTCAATATATTTCGGTGATATACCGGTACCGGGTCGCTTTGCTGTAATATCTTCTTCTTTAATCACATCGCCTGCTTTCATATTATGCAAAATCACTAACGACCTACGAGCTTCTTTACGTGGTATCGTTTCACATTCAAGCACAGTCTTTTCTGAACTACCCAATATTTTTTGTATGTATTTAAAGTTTAAAATTGCCTTTTTAAAATCTGAAGGATCGCCCGAATGATAATGATCATTTCCCGGTAAACGCTTATTTAAAGTAAAATGCTTTTCAATCACTTCAGCCCCTAATAAATATGCAGTTGACAATGCAGACATCGTTTCATCGGGTGCAATATGATCGCTATACCCAATTTTTAAATCAGGATAAATATTTTTTAACGTTTTTATTATAAGTAAATTTGCATCTTCAGGTTTTGTCGGATATGACAGTACACAATGAAGTAATACGATTTCTTTACAGCCAACAAAACGCAACGCTCGAACAGCCTCATCAACTTCAGACAAATAGGACGCCCCAACGGACATATAAACAGGTTTTCCCTTACTACCTATGTGTTTTATAAAAGGTATATTACTTAAATCTGAAGAAGATATTTTATAGAAATCAACCATATTTTCCAAATAATCAGCCGATTTGTAATCAAATGGTGTCGAAGTAAATTGTATACCTTTTGAGTGGGTATAATTACATAGTTCACGATAATCATCCTCGTTAAAACTATCGTGCTTTTTAAATAAATCATATTGTGTTTTAGTAGGTTCTTTTGATAAATCCCAATAAGCAGGCGAATTTTTCGAAACTATCGTATTAGCTTTATATGATTGAAATTTTGCACAATCAACACCCGCTTTCGCAGCCTCGTCAATATACATTTTTGCTGCCTCTAATGGCGATACGCCTAATTCATTTGCCGTATCGTAAAAGTTTACACCCATTTCAGCTATAATATATGGTTTTTTCATTAGTTTTCTCCTTATAAACTATTTATTAATTTCATTACGCGCTCACGCCCATTCTTTAAATCGTGTTGCAAAAGCAACGTTTGATATCTCAATCGCTCCGCCTTGCTCATATTGATATACATATCCAAATTAGCCTGAATTATCTCATCTCCCGGGTTTAAACCCAAGTAAGAAAAACCGTTTTCATTGCACACAAATCCGTGCTTTTCTTCCCTTTTATTTTGTGCCATTGCAATAGAAGGAATGCCTAATATTGCTAATTCGTAGCCGGTTCTACCCCTTGAGGTTATCGCGATATCACTTTTAGACATAATTTCGGGAATGTTTTGAATATCATATAAAACAGTAATATTTTTAAACGAGTTATACTTTAATAATTCTTCAATATTTTCCTTTGCTCTACCTAAAACTGCAATAAAGTTTATATCCTCATACTTCTTATCACTTATTATTTTGAGAACCCTATCCGTATAATTTTGCGGATCTGCGCCACCAAATGCTATAAATACGTTTGAAACTTTATCTTTAATCTCAATCGGGCTATAGTACATAAACATTTTTGCAGGAATATAATATTTTTCTCCTGCCTTAACTTGCGGCAAATCATTATGAGAAAGCAAAGCATTAAAAACTAAATCCGCTTTATATATGCCCTCGCCATCATCTTCAAAATTTACAACTTTAGCATTTTGTGGTAAAGCTTGTTTAACCGCAATCATATAATCTATCGAAGTAGACAAAATATCATTGATGAGCAAATTATATTTATTTTCTTCTAAAGCTTTTAACAATTCTCCAATACCGTTTACGGGTATAAGATTATGAGTTGTTTCCCCAAAGACCGCTTTATTTGTTTGATTAGTATCATAATATATATCGGGTTTTACAAAAAACTCATCAGCCAACTCTAAAGCTCGATATATGTGTCCAATTCCCCTTTTGTTATTTCCATTCACGTATATTGCTACTTTTTTCTTGTTTAAAATATTAGCCACGTGCCGTAAATCTTCAAACGTGTCTATATCAACTGCTTCATCTTCAGACAATTCAAAAACTTCAATGTTTTTACCAAGTCGTGATTTTTCTGTAACACATTTACTTTTACTTATAACGAAAGCGCCCGTTTCGCAATAATACGGCGGTAAGTATTGTCTATTTAATCTTTCTTTGTACGCAGGAACTTTCTTTCCGTTTTCATCGACCCACGCCAAATGAGGCTGATTCACAACCGAAATGACAGTATCTACATCATTATTAATGGCGTATTCAATAGCTTTATCAAGACTTTCCACCTTCAACGTCGGAGAAGTCGGTTGCATAGTAATAACGTAATCGCAATCAAAATTCTTTGCAACATCGTAAATTACAGCGTCCAACGTTACCGCATCACCACAAAGCGATTTATTCCTTGCCTTATAAGAAACTCCCAATTGTTTTGAAATTAATTCAATTTGCTTTGAATCGCTAGTTACCACTATGTCTGTAATAAATTTCGAATTTTTGGCATTTTCTATCGCGTAAGATATCAATGGTTTACCACTAATTATCCTTATATTTTTATTTGGAATACCTTTTGAACCCGCCCTTGCAGGTATAACTGCTAAAATTCTCATTAGTTATTCAGTTCTCCTATATTATTTCTATAATTATCAATGAAAGAGTATATTTCTGTTTCGCTTTTGGGAACGCATATTTTTTGTTTATCACGATATGTAAACACAAGTTTATCTATTAAATTTTGTAATGTACTATAGTTTTCGATATTCGGATATAAGTTTATCAAAAACAAAACATAAGGTTCGTCATCAAAAATGAATTTTGACGTAAAAGCGGCTGACGAAGAAAAAGTAATAATCAATTTTTTATTCATATTGTTATTTAAACAAATCATTTCCCAAGGAATGCCTTGATGCTCATAAATCTTTACTCCTTCTACACTAAACATCTCTCTTCTTGTTCGAGGATGTAACTTAACTATTATATCCTCCCCACCTTTACAATAACTAATAATATTAAAAAACGTTTCGTGTTCAAAGTTGTCCAAATTCCCCTCATAAGGCTGCTCCAAAAAAATTATATCATCCTTAATATTATAATCGCTGTGGTAACTAAAAATATGATTTAACGTTAAACGCCATTTCAAATCCTCACGATTTATTTTTGCCAATTGATCTTTAACTTCCCCGTTAGATCTTAATGCCGCAACTTGAGGTTCATAAACGTAAAACTTATCTATTTTTTCGAAAGCATTTGGCATTGCAATTACTTTAGACAAGAATTTTATATATTGACCGCGATGAGCATTTAAATTATCTTCCGATTTTATATATGAAAACGTTCCATCCTCATAATAATTAACGGATAGCTTTTTATTTCTTTTTTTTAAGGCGGCAATCGCAAATTCAAAAATGATATCAGGACACGTTAAATAAACGTTCTCATATTCCAAATCCAACTCAAAATATTTTTTTGCTATTTGGTAGTAAAATGGATACTTAATGATTTTTTTTGAATAACGTAAAAATTTATTGCCTTTATTTATGCGATTATATTTTACCAATCTTACGATATTAAATAATCCACTCTCTTTTAGTTTATCGATCAACTCTACTGCCCCTGAAAACTGCTGTAAAACGTAAATATCGCAATTTCTATAATCATTCATTCTTATAACAGCAATAGCATTAAATATTTGATATGGCGTTGAAACTAAAAACAATTGTCTTTTAATCATTTTTTCCTTTTAATTTAATAATCTTTAGCAAAGATAACACTTCTTTAACTCGTAAACTTTTGATCATTATTTTGTTATTTTCTCTTAAATCTTTAATTACATATCCCATAATTATATTAGCAAATACTTGCGTTATCAACGAGGCAACTGCAGCACCATTAATTCCAATTATAGGTATAAAAATAAAATTCAATATAACGTTTAAAATTGCTCCACTTAAATTTATAACCAATAAATATTTTTGTTTTTGTTCAGCCAATATCCATATATTACGAACTGAACCTAAATACGAAAAAGTTGTGTACCAAACCACTATTCGTAAAGCCGTTATAGCAGGCATATAGTCTTTACCATATAAAATCATAACTATAACCCTAGCAAATATAGTTACAGCCAAACTAAAAACCAATGATAAATATATAACTATCGTATATAGGTGCTTTACGTTTTTTTCAAAGTCGTTCGTGCTTTTTTTCTTGCTTTCAAATATCACAGGTCTGAAAGAATCAATGATTGCAGTGAAAACAAACGACAGCATTCCTGCACACGTTACGGCGGCAGAATAATAACCGGTCGCATCATCACCAATCATCAATTTAATCATCACTCGGTCGGTTTGCGCAAATATTGTTATCATTAAACCGGGAATTATGTAGTAATGCCCTTTTGATAACAATAACTTTGCTCTTTTTAAAGAAACTGATAGTTTACATTCACCTTTTATTTTATAAGTTACAATTAAACATATATCAATAATCAAAAAATCTAATGCCTGCGATAACGCAAACCAATAAATGCTTTGATTTGTAATTAGTAAAACTATTTTATACGCCGAAACAATCGTATAGGCAATCAGCATAAAAATAGAAGTGTATTTAGACAACAATTTCGCCTGAAACCAATATTGCAAAATTTCTATGCTTTGAAATACCAACAATAAACTGTAAACAAAGCATATTTTTATCGTTTCGGTTTCGGCCCTATTAGCAATCAAGGTAAATGCCACAACACCTGCTATCGACAAAAAACTCGACAAAAAGCAAAGTAGCATAGAAGTGCCTAATGCCTCGCCCTCCGTTTCAGGATTGTTTACAATTTCCATTACGATAATGCTATTCAACCCTAATTGCATTATAGGTACGGCAAACGCAACGAGTGATGCGGCGTAGTTTATTATTCCGTATCCGGCAGGACCTAAATATCTTGCCGAAATCATTGTTACAACAAGATTTAAAACTGCTTGAACTAATTTACAAGCAATAATCCAAGTTGCATTTTTTACAAGTTTTTTATTCACAAGTTTAAAACCTTTTGTTTTTATGCCATATAGACAATTGAAATAACATTGCATACAATAATCACTAACTCCAATTATTCCATCTTTTTAGCGTTAGCATTATTACACAATTCCTTTTAATAATCCTATTTATTTAAAAAATCAGTTATTGATTACTGCTTTTAAACCCATCTAAAAACTTAATTATAACGAACAATACAACAAGGTTTGCGAATAAATACGCCCAAGTTGACATTAAAGAACCACGACAAACAAATAGAAAATACGGAACGACGTAAAAATAGATTAAATTTATAAACGATAGTTTAGATTTCTCACCATTCCAATACGTGTTATCTGTTTTATTTACCATATACCCACAAAAAATTGCGAAGAAAACGATTCCTAATACGCCAAAATCGACGTACGCCTCAGCCAACAATGGCGAAGATATATTACCAAAGTCCCATCCAAGAGTGTTTGCAATGTACGTTCCCGTACTTACAGGTTTATTGCCCCAAAATTTTCTCGGGAAAAAGAATAATAACGTACCTGACAATTGATTTCCGTAAGTGTACCCCACTTTTTCAACCGATCGCGTTGCTGCAATTATCATTTGATACGCGTCATAATTCCCGCTACTGAAATATTCTGACAAATTTGCAAATTGATTTTGAATATCTAATAAAGTAACTTCCGAAAATGATTTATACCTATATAAATCCATAATAGGAAACAATACAACCATTCCGATAAGCAAAATCATAACCATTCTATGTTTTTTTCTAAACCAAGGAATTAAAGTCAATAGCAAACAACAGTATATAGAACCCGCAGCATACCTTGAAACCGTTGTAGGAAAACACGAAAGTAATAAGCATACAATGCTCACTATAATAAAAAATTTATTTTGTTTCGTTTGTTGTGTCCAATTGATAATTATGATCGTCCCAAAAGTTACAAATGCGGTTATACAATGATTTAACAATAAACCAATAGATTGAGTTTCCGATTCAACAAATGAGTTTTTCCCGAAGTCTAAACCATTTTTACGAATGTAATTTATCGTTATAATTACCATTGCAAACAATATAACGCATATTAACTTTTTAGAAACAACGCTGTATGAACGTTGTTTTACTTTCCAAGAACTACCACCACACCACAAAGCCCCAACGTTATAAAACATTAGCCACAACAAGATAAAAATGTTTGCCCTTATAATATCATTTTCTTCGACACTCAACCCCCAAGCATTAAAACCCGACGACACCTGCAATATAGGTGCGATCCAAAAGAATAATAAGCAAAATAAGGAATGTATTAAATCAATAGAAAATGAAAATTTCGACAACCCACGAAATAGCATTAAATAGATAACTATACCGTTTGTCGAAAAACTTATCGCCTGTAACACAGTAAGACTATTACCGAATTGCAGTACGGCAAAGATCAAAAAAAACAAAGCCAAAAATAGAGCGACTATAAACGAATTTAAGTCAATCTCTTGTCTTTGAAATTTATATTCATTATTTTTGTACAAACATTGATTCATTTTACTATCCTATTCACACACCAACTCAACATATTCTTTAACCATACTTTGTTTGCCAACGGGGGCAAGGTATGGCATATCTTTAAAACGTCTATCAAGCAAAATTCTATAATTTCCAAGAGATATAACGTTCTCACTCGGAACGGATTCGACGCTGCCGCCTGTCGGATAGGTTATGACGGGCGTTCCGCACGCTTGCGCCTCTAAATTTACGGTTGGATAATTATCCTCGTAAGTAGGGTTAAACAACACGTCGGAGGCGGTGTATATCTGCGCAAGTTCGGTCGCACTGTTGGTGCGCTTTATGCCTATTACGCTCGGCGGTAACTTTTTTAACTGCTCTTCGGTTACTCCGACCAAAACTATACGGTAGTCTTCGCTAATAAGTTTTGCAAGTTCTAAAAAATCGTCAAAACCCTTGCGTTTTTCCCAAACGTTGGCTACGCCTAAAATAACTTTTTTGTTTTGTAAGCCGTACTTTTCCCTGAAATCGCTCGCCGTAGGCTTAAACACCGTTAAATCTATTCCGTTATTTATTACCTGAACGGGATATTCCTTTAAAAACGATTGCTTTACGAGTTCGGCAAGCCACTTTGACGGAGTTACTATCGTTAAATTCGGCACTCCGCAAAAAATTTGCTTTTTACGCTTAAAATTTCGCTTTGCGTGAGAAAATATCGCTTTGGGGTAATCTTTTGCACGAATACATTTTCCACATTCAGTTTGCCACTTATCGCAATGCGGGCAATCAAAACAAGCGCAATGCCCCGTAAAAGACCAACAATCGTGCAAAGTCCACACGACCTTTTTGCCGCAAGTTTTAAGATAATTAAACAATAATTTTACGTTGAGATAATACCCGTGCAAATTGTGTAAATGTATAACGTCGGGATTATATTGCTTAACCCACTTTACAAATTTCTTCGTAGCACGGCGAGCGTTAAAACCCTCGTTATCGAAAAGTCGAGCCTTCACCCCGTTGACTTTAACTCCGAAATCACTACCGATACGGTAAGCAATATTCTTATATTTTTCGGGAACGGTCTTTCTTCCGTAAGCAATCTTGCACTCGTGTCCCTCTGCAATAAGAATATCGGCTATATCGGTGCAAATTCTGCCCGTACTGCCCACCCCGCAAGTTACGTTTATAAACAAAACTTTCATACGCTCACCCGAGAATGAATTTTGCTATTTCCATAAGGAAACATTCGATGGGATAATAGGAAAAGCCGTAACCGTTACGCTTATAGCAGGAGTATTTGATTTTTATGCGCTGAAAAACTTTTTTAAGCGACTTGCTATGCGATACTCCGTTTAAAGTGAAATTTGCAAGCACTACGTTTTTCACCGCTATTACTTTACCCGCCCTGCGCAAGCGTAGCAACATATCCCAATCGTCGTAAATACAGCGGCAAGCGTACAAACCCACCTCGTTATAAGTTTGTTTGGTAATAAAAGTCGTGGGGTGATTCCAGTGCCGAGTGGTAGGTCGCTTATCTAACTTTGCACGCTTAACCGTAATTTTGCCGTCGTTATGCACCAGATTAAGGTCGGCGTAAAAACAATCGAAAGGCTTTTCGGCGTAAGTTTCCGCAACCGTCTGCGCCGCACAAGGATCGTACCAGTCGTCGGCGTTTATCATTCCCACGATATCACCCGTTGCAAGGGTTATTCCCTTATTCATCGCATCGTAAATGCCGTCGTCTTTTTCCGAAACGACGGTAATCGTATATCCTTTTTGCTCGAATTTATTTCGATATTCTTCCACTATTTTTACGGTATCGTCGCTCGACTTGCCGTCCACGACGATATATTCTATATCATCGTAAGTTTGTCCGAGTACCGACTCCACCGTTCTTCTGACGGTAGCCGCCGCGTTATACGCCGCAGTTACTATGGAAATTTTCAGTTTTGAATTTTTTACTTCTTCCATTTCGCTTATTTCTCTCGTTTGTTAATTCCTATTTCTTCGAGGAGGGTGAGGCGGGAGGGGGAAAGGTCGCCGCGGGTGAGTTTCAATTTTTGATTTTTCACCCAAGTCGCAAGGCTCTTTCCGCTCGGCGTTACAAACTCGGGCGGAAAACGCAGATTTCCGTGTTCCGCATAATACTCTTTCGCCGCGGTGAACGCCTCGTTCCAATTCTCTTCGTTTTTGGTTAGTTTAGGCGTTATCGAGTGCTTTTTCCTCGTCCACTCAAAGCCTACGGTGTCGAGTTTTGCTTTACGCGAACCGCTCATAGTATTCTCGCAGTCGCGTTGCAAACGCACCCAACGCCCCAACTTACAGCCGCTTTCCGTTACGAACGCCGCAGGCACGTCCAATGTGCCGTTTTTCGCCTTATAAGCGCATAATTCCTCGAAACTTCGTTGCCATAGTCCTTCTTGTTTTCCTGTTTTATTAAAACCTATCGCGTTTAACGCGCGCAACTTGTCTTCTCCTAACTTTTTGCCGCGCTCCGCTTTGATTTTGCCTATCCATTGCCCGAGCCGCACTCCGTTTTTGTCCACGAAGTAACTCGGTACGTTTAAGTTGCCGTTTTCGATAAAATATTCCTTTGCCGACGCGTAATTACGCTCCCACACGAAGTCGCTCACGCTCCAGACCATTCCTATTTTTTCTAAAGCCGCAACGCGCTCTTTATCCAAAGAGGCTTTACTTTGCCGTAATCTCGACACCCATTTGCCGAGCGCAATTCCGTCCGCCGTGTAATCGACGGGAACGAGCAAATCGCCCTTTTCCTTATAGTAATTTTCAGCCGCCGCATACGCCTTTTCCCACGCCGCGTCGGAAGAAAACTGCCAATTCATTCCTATTTCTTCGAGTTTTTTTATCCGTTCTTTGGAAAGGTTGCCGCTTATTTTGCCGTTATACACCCGCCTTTGCGCGTTGAGCCACGAGCCGAGCGAATACCCCTCTTTGGTAACGAATTTCTTTTTTACTTCGAGATTGCCGTTCTCCTTATAATACTCCTTTGCCACCTCGTACATATAGTCCCACGAGGCGGACAGAGTGTTTTGCAACGCGTTAAAAAGTTTAACGCAGTCTTGTATTTCGCCGAAAATTTTGAAATTTTCGTTGACGATAAGTTTGTTTTCTCCCGTGGAACGGTAATAATCTACCGCCGCGACGGTTTCATTTTCGAGCGCGCCTATCGAATAAAGATTTTCGATATTAAGCACTATATCGAAGATAACGGGCGTGGATTTTTTATCCGCGGAAAGCGCCCTGCCTATTTGCTGTTTATAAATGATGGGCGAAACGGTGGGGCGAAGAAGAATAACTCCGCTTACCCCGTCGATATGCACGCCCTCGTTGAGCATATCTATGCAAAGCAGAATTTTAAGGTGGTCGCTATCGTCCGCTTTGAACGCCGCAAACTCCTTATCCGCTTCGGGATCTTGCGAGTACGCAGTATAGATATGCGGCGATAAGTCGATTTTCGACACCCATTCGGGAATTTTTTCCGCCGTTTCCGCAAGGTGATTATAGTCCGAACAAAAGGCTATATATTTGCCGTTTTTATCCGAAATATGCTTTGCGAAAACCTCTTCCAGACCGTCGGCTTTATTAAGCGAACGACGGAGCGCGTCGAGATATTTTTCGGCATCCGACCGCACCGCTTTGTTTTTGGCGTTGGCAACTTTGCGCTCGTACTTTTTAAGGCTTTTCTCGCAGGAATACGCGCAAAGAACGTATTTGGGCGCGTTTAAAATGCCCCTTACGATAGCCTCGCCGAGCGTTATTTCGCTTGCGATATTGCCGTCGAAAAGTTCCTCCGCCATATCCCGTTGATTATCGAGATAGCGTACGTTGGTTGCCGAAAGCCCCAAAACCTGCGCGTTTTTATACGCAGACAAAAGTTTTTCTACGCCTTTGCCCCACTGTTCCGCGCCGCAACGGTGAAACTCGTCCAACACGATAAAGTCGGGGGTTATTTCCGAAATTTCCTCGTCGGTGGCGTTCATAAGCCGAGCGTAAGTAAAAAACTTTATATTTTGCGGAACGAAACCGTTTGCCGCGGCGGAAAGATTTTCAAGTTGAGTTTTGAAAATATATTCCGACGGCGAAAGCCAACATACGACTTTTTTGGGGTTATCCTCGCACAGTTTAAAGCCGATAAAGGATTTGCCCGTGCCGGTAGGGTGAACGACCGCCGCCCTGCCGCATTCGCGCATTAAAAAAAGAGATGATAAATAAGCCTTTTCATTATGTTCAAACAATGAAATTGCCGTATTTACCACCTCCTACAACGCACTAATTTGTTCACCGAATAGTATATTCGATGAACAAATTTTATTATATTGTAACCGCTTTTAGAGAAAATGTCAACTAAAACGGCATATAAGGCATATTTTTGGTATTTATAATAAGATAATTTATAGTTAAATTCTTTTTTTCGTATCTCTTTCTACCGATTTGTTCATCGAATATACTATTCGGTGAACAAATTTTTTTATTTAAAACGATCAAAAAAACATATTTTCACTAATTAAATTTTAACTTGCTTGCAATATAAAAGTTCGTTTTAAGTTTGGTACGCTCACCACTAACAATCTAAATCGAACCTTTTAGAGTTTGGTTTAGATTGTTTTTTTATATGCTAAAACACCGAGAGTTTATTGCCCTCGGTGTTAATTATAAGTTTTAACTATTCAATGTCAACAAAATGCATTCGTATATTTTTTTGCGATTCTTTTTCGACGATACCATACCGTAACAAGATTTACGTTTAAATTTTTTGCTATTTCAGTTATTCCGAGTCCTGCCATATAGCCGTCTAAAACGTCGTTTTCTACTTTAGTGAGTTTCATTGCGGATATTTTATCGTCAACCTCGGCATAGTCTTCTTCGGTAGAAATATAGCAATCCATATCCGAAGTTTTATCTTTTACCACCTTATCGTCAATACTTACGGAAGTTTTGATTGTTCTGATATATTCTCTGTGAATATACGAATCCACGAAACGAGTACAACATAGTCTTATTTTTGCGGGTTTACCGTAACGGTCCGGAACGATATCTCCTAATCGTTTGCCTATATACGGGCATAGGAATGCAATAGCGGTGCTTGCGATATCGTAACCGTCGGTAAACGGTTCAAGATCGTCTGCTTTACGGTAAACGTCGTGAACTAACCCTTGGTATAATCCGTCTAAACTCACGTCAGATTTGCTTATACGATTTTTTAAAGCGCATAAAGCAAAAATTTCTCCCATATGGATGATATTTTCGGCGGTAATAACCGCGTTATCACTCATATCCACTTCAAAAGCCATAAATTTTTTCATAATACAATACCTCCGAGATTTCTCGCCTTTCGGCAGAAACGGAGCAGCATAGAGAAAAGATTAAGGTTTTTTAATTAAAAATTCTAAAGACGGAAGTCAACGAAAAGCGAAAAATATTGCATTGCGGTAGTTAAGATATAAATTTTAAGCAATATTTTTCACCGTTGACTGTTGATTTTATCTATGCTAAAACCGTTAAACCGAAAAGCGATAACTCTCGGAGATGTTGAAAAAACTATACCTTTTTTATAAGCAAAATTTCTTGTAGAATAGGCTCTTTTTTATTACGTATCACGATAGACATAACAGCCTTTCTTTCGTAAAAATAAAAGCCCCGATTTTCATCGGGACCATTCTTTACGACAATAAAAGAGTGTCCATAAAAATATGTCACAGTCTTGATACGAGAGCGCCGCTTCGCGGCGCAGACAAGCACACGCCTAAACTTAACCGAACCGACCGAAATAGCGGAAAACGAAAGCGTAACGAAAGCGGTGTTCGCCGCTAACCCGCTTGGCGATCTTTCGCCTTTTTCTCCGTCCGCGCGCATTTCATTTAAGGCTATTGTGGGGCGTGTGCGCCTTTTAATTTGCTTTCGGCATTTGGTCTATCACCTCTTTGCTTACTTGTCCTATAAAGCAACCCTCGTCCCAACACTTGAAACTATCAAATAATAGTAATTTTTGGTCATATTGTCCCATTGTACATAACACGTCATCTTCGTCAACATCCGAAACAAAGAATTGCGGCAGGTTTCGTGAGTACACGATCTTCGTGTCGGATTTCTGTATGTATTTCAATATATAGCCGATGGTGTCGTCAAGGGCGTGTGGGCTTGTTATGACAGGTTTTGTCGTGTTGAAAAAACTCTTTCTACCTATTAGAAAAAAATCAGGCTGTTTGTTAAGTACTTTTCACAAAAGTTTTATAAAGAAATTTTGCCTACATACAGATAAAGTCTTTACTTGCTTGAAACCGTATTGTGGATAGCAACAACTTTTGCATTTATTCTAAAAGTCAAACTCGCAACAACCTTGCGACTTCAAAAATATTTTATCGAACAACGTTAATTGCGAAGGAATTTTAACCCTTAAATGTGCAACTTTTCTGCACGTTAAAAAATTTTCTTCAATAAAAAGCCTGATTTCCGATTGCGAAAACCAAGCGACTGAATAAAAATTTATAATTCGACAATAAAATGAGCGATAACAGCCTACAACTTACTTGACAAACTATCGTTGCAACGATATAATTATGGTGTAAATTAAAATAAAGGAGATTTCTCTTTATGCCTATCGTTAAATTACTGCACGGCACAGACCATATTATAAAAACGCCCGACTATTCACTTGGAAAGCCGCATAACGATTACGGACAAGGTTTTTACTGCACCGAAGTTCTTGAAATGGCAAGAGAGTGGGCATGTAAGGAAAATAAAGACGGTTTCGTAAACGAATATAATTTCAGTACCGACGGATTAAACGTGTTAAATCTCCTTGACGGAAAACACAGCGTATTGAACTGGATTGCGCTATTGCTTAAAAACCGCATATTTACCCTGCAGGACGAAATTGCAATCGACGCGAGAAATTACATAATCGAACATTATTCTGTGGATTTGACCGGCTACGACATCGTTGTAGGGTATCGTGCGGACGATTCATACTTTTCGTATGCGCAATCTTTTGTCGGCAACGCTTTGCCGCTCAGAAGTCTTAACCAAGCGTTAAAACTCGGTAAACTCGGAGCGCAAACAGTGCTTATTTCGGAACGCGCAATTAAGCAAATAGAATTTGTTAATGCCGAACCTGTGGATAAAGAAGTGTATTATCCTAAATTTTTGTCGAGAGATACAACGGCAAGGACTACTTATCAAAAAGAAATTAAAAAAAGTCGCTCTTACCGCGACGATATTTTCGTTATGGATATCTTAAGAGAGGAAATGAAAAATGACGATCCGCGCATACAACGAATTATACTTGAATGACGCTATAAAAAACTTGGCGAACGCTTTCGATTATGCAATAAACGTGTGCAAACTCAAACCCGATTGGTTTGCAAAACTTTTCGTGCAGTCCGACGTATCTACTCAATTCGAACGCGGAAATCCGGCTGTCATTTCGGGTAAATCGGGCGAAGAACTTGTAAGAGATATTCTGAGCGACGTTTACCCGGGAGAAAAATTGCCCGCTCCTACGTTTTCGGAAAGCCGCACTCCCGAATATTGGGCGGGTTGGGCTTTGGCTCAATATCAATGGGCTTCGGCTAAACGCTTTAAGGATATTTTCGAACGTATTCCGTTGAGCGAAATTATTGTCATGTATCCCGCTTTTCACGAAATGGATATAAGCCGTTTCAACGAATCGATGGACAGGCGTTACAATGAGTTCGTTACAGAAACAAAACTTCGTAAGATTCGCGAAAGCAGACAAATATCGCAGTCCGAACTTGCAAAACTGTCGGGAGTTAAACTGCGCTCAATTCAACTTTACGAACAACGCGTAAACGATATAGACAAAGCGCAGGCTCAGACACTGTATAAGTTATCCCGTGCTCTTGGTTGTAACGTTGAAGATTTGCTTGAAAAGCCCGAAACGTTTTAATACAACATACTTTTCGATTTTATTTTTCGGTGTTATGGTATCGGAAAAAGTCGGCTCTGTCAAGGGTATAAAATATCGCTGAAAACTATGAGTTAATCGACTTATAC
>CAVLAV010000003.1:0-23953 GCA_963660735.1 bacterium | reverse complement strand
GTAACCTGAAGGAGTACAGGAAGTTCATAGTAACTTTACGCGGGATGGGATATAAATTCGAGGTATGAAAAAAAGACCTAAAAAGTTAAGGTACAGCATTTGGCTGTACTTTATGCTATTTGCGGTCGTAATCGTTGGCTCGCTTTGTTTTTTTCAGATGTTGTTTCTTGACGGTTATTATCAAAACGTCAAAATTCGCGAATTGCGGAATCACGGCGAAATTTTGATTTCAAATGATTTGGACGGCGACGCATTTAAAACCGAAAAAAACCGTTGCTCCGAGGCGGGCATATCGGTTTTCGTAATAGTAAATCAAAGCATTGTCGGAGACGATATAACCATAGACTACGAGTATTTGATAGACGTCGCGCTTGGCGCGCTCGTAAACAATAGTACGTCCCCTTACTGCAAGTTGACGAAGAATAAGTCAAACGATGAGAGTTATTTCGTTTACGCCGCCGAATCGTCGGTAAACGAGAACACTAAAGTTGTTTTGATAAGTTCGCATTCCGCGATAAACGAAATATCGAAAGTCCTTCATTGGCAATTCGTAACGGTCGCCGTCGTGATAATTATAATCGGCTTTTTTATCGCTTGGTATCTTTCCGGTAAATTGACCAAACCTATTTCGGATATGTCGGTAACGGCGAAAGCGTGGGCGAGCGGCGACGATAAAATTTCTTTCACCACGAAGAGCGACTATTCGGAAATAACCGAACTTGCCGACGCGCTTAACTACGCAAAAGACGAAATTTCCAAGTCGGGAACTTTGCAACGCGACCTTTTGGCTAACGTTTCGCACGACCTTAAAACTCCGCTTACGATGATTAAGGCTTACGCCGAAATGATAAACGATATTTCGGGCGGCGTGAAAGAAAAGCGCGAAAAACACACCAAAGTTATTATCGACGAGGCCGACAGACTTACGAGGCTCGTAAACGACATACTCAACTTGTCGAAATTGCAATCTTCGGTAGATTCCCTCAATAAGCAAGAGGTGAATTTGTCGGAACTGACGGAACGGGTTATCAATCGTTTTTCGGACTTTGCAAAAAAACGCGGCTATACTATTGAGGACAACGTTGCGCCCGACCTTTTGACGATAGTGGACGAAAAGAAAATTGAGCAGGTCGTTTATAACTTGTTGGGCAATTCGATAAACTATACGGGCGAAGATAAGACCGTAAAAGTTTATCTTACGGCGGAAAACGATAAAATTTTACTTGAAGTAATAGACACGGGCAAGGGTATTTCCGAAGAGGCTCTCGCTACGATTTGGGAAAGGTATTATAGATTTTCCGAAACCAACACGCGCCCCGTCAAAGGTACGGGACTTGGGCTTTCTATCGTTAAAGCGATACTCGACAGCCACGGACTTAAATTCGGCGTTCGCAGCAAAAAGGATTGCGGCAGTAACTTCTACGTCGAATTCGATAGGTTAAAAAATGAATAACGATTATTTGAGGGTGAATTCCAAAGACGGCGAACCAGATATTGTCAGCGGCGAATTCAGCGCAAAAGCAAAACAGCAAAAGCAGGTTGCCTCGCGCGAAGAAAAAGTAACGCTTTGGTCGCTTTTGAACGCAAAGCGCGATCCGTCGTTAAAATTAGGTTTCAGTACGACCGACGTAAAAGGTTTGTGGGCGGTATTTTTGATAATAACCGCGTTTACGCTTTTAATGTACCTCGTGTCGGTAGTTGCGTCGTCGATAATATTCTTGTTTTTGGCGGCTTTCGTAACTTCGTTCGGTATGCCTATATGCCTCGTCGTGTTCTTCTTTGAACTCAACGTAATGCGAAACGTAAGGGTCGGCGAAATTTGCGCAGGCGTCGCGATAGGCGCGTTGTACTTTTGTGTGAGCAAACTTTGTAAAGTTTCGATCGAAAGTTTAACTTCTTACACGAGCGTAGTTCCGTCGCTATTATTAAACGCCGTAGACGACGTACTGTTATTTTTAATATCGCTCGCTTATGCAAAATTAGCCAAAAAAGATTGTATTTTCGGCATCGTTTTGGTCGTGGTTTGCATTTATTCGGGATACATAATAGCTGATACTTTCACTAAACTCGTAGACGGTATGTTTATAGTCGTAAACGATCCCGTAACGAGAAGGCTTATGCGTGCGATTATCGACGATCCGACGGTATTTAAAAGTATCTTTAAAAACTTCTTCTCAACGCTTATGTACGAAGGCGTTTTGATGACTTATTTAACTTGTATGTGGGCGGTAATTACGGGCGCACTTATAAGCGTTGTGGCTGCACCGCTTAAAAACAACGCTTACGGCGACGCCTCGGTTTACGCGATATTGCTTTTGACCATAGTTATGCACGCGGCGGTTTCCATTCAATACGCGGTTAAATACTTGGGTATTCTGATTACGATAGCGGTTATAGTGCTATCAACAATTTTAGCGTTAAAACTGCTCAATTACTGCATAACGCGCACTAAATTTTCGGTTGACGAATAAATAGCGATAATAAAAACGCTCTTTCCGATTTATTTCGGAAAGAGCGTTTGTTTTTTATTCCTGTCCGACGTAATATCTGCCGGTACTTAACAACGCATATTTAATGATAAAGAATATCGGAATATTTACGGTTAGTATAAACGGTAACAACACGAACTCGCAAACCGCTTTAAAATCGCCGAAATCAACCGAAACGAACAACGCCACGCACAATATAATTATCGTGATTTGGAAGGTTGCTATGAGCGAAATCTCGATTGCGTCTTTAAACGGGGATATCTCCTTTACTTTTCTATTACGATTAAACGCGAAAATCAAAAGCATCAAAACGGGGAAAGCCGCGGTAGACGCAACGATAATTATTTTAGTAAGAGGTTGCCAACCGAGTACGCCGCTTAAACATATATTTAAAATCAACATTTCCACGAACAGCAGCATATAAGAGGTCAGGGCGGAAACGCAATTCAATTTATTTATCAAAATTCGTTTACCGCTGAACTTGTTGGTATTTGAAGAAGTTTTGATTTTAAAGCCCTCGCGGGCAGCCATAGCGTACAAATCCGAGAAGTCGGAAGAGTCGCCGCCGTAAGACTGTTTGCGCTCGTCAACGCGTTTTTCGGTCGTCTGTTCGGAATTTCTTTCTATTGCAAGCGAGCGTTCGTATTCGCTGATATTCTCGTCGCGGAAATTCTCGACTTCGCCGCGAGTAGGTACGCTTTCCGGTATTTCGGCCGCAACGCTTTTAGTTTCTTCGAGCGGCTTTTCCGTTTTCTCGTCGCTTATTTCTTCCTCTTTATTTTCTTTCGGGAAAAGCGAACTTAAAATCGACTTATATTCGCGACGGTTGGTTTTTGCGCCGTCGGTAACTTCGAGTAAATCGTCGCGACCGATAATCGACGGCGAGGGCGGTGGAGGAGCAATCTCCTCGACTTTTTCTTCGACAACCTCTTCTACGATTACGGGTTTTTCTTCCTCTATCGGCGGCTGCTCCTCTTTAACCTCGACCTTTTCGCCTTCCTCTTTCTTAACGGGGACTTCCGCGCGCGGCGCGATACTTTGATCGACTGTGATTTCAACTGCAGGTTTTAAATCGGGTTTCTCCTCGTAAATTTCGCCGTCTTTTATTTCAAACGGGTAGACGCGCTTTTCCTCGGGCGCATTATCGTTTTCGTAAGCCTCGTTCAGATTATATTCGGTAGACGCGGCGACTTTTAACGATTCGTCGTTGTCTGCTCGTTTTTCGATTACGATTTCTTCTGCCTGCGGAATTTCTTCCTTTTGCTCGTTGTCAACACTTTTTTCGGCAACTGCTTGCGGCTCTGTTACAGGCTGTTCGGCAATAATTTCCGTTTTTTCGATTTCCTTGCTATCGCCGATCGGCTCGTTGATTTCCTCGTTTTCAATCTCTTCCGCAACAGGCTTTTCTACCTCGGTTTCAACTACGGTATTATCGGCTACTATTTCCGCCTGCGGTTCTTCTTCGGTAATTTCTTCCGCTTGCGTTTCGTAGGCGTTTCCGCCCGATAACAACTCGTCTAATCTCGCGTTAAAGTCTTTAAGCGGATCTTCAAACTCGTTAATTTCCTGTTTTTCGGGTTCGATCGGGGCAGGGGACTCGAGCGCAACTTCTTCGGGAATGCTCGACGCTTGCTTTTCGGTTTTTTCGTCCGAAACGAGCGCGTCTATCAAATCACGCGACCTTGCCCATTCCTGCTTGTTATTTTCAACGTATTTCGCACCTTTATCGGTAAGATTAAAATATTTGCGCCTTATACCGTCGTTACTGCTCGAACGATATTCGCGGATAAGGTTTTGTTTTACAAGCCTTTGCATCGCACTGTAAAAAGTGCCTTGCTTAACGCTGAATTTATTTTCGGATTTATCTTCGATTTGACGACGAATTTCATTAGTATCTTTATCGCCGTCAACGAGCGACAACAAAATAATCGTGTCAATATGACCGCGTATCATTTCTCCGTTTACGTCCATAAATCGCTCCTCAAATGCAACAAACTAATAACATTATACCATTAAAGCCGATAAAAGTCAACGATTTAGCGGTTTTTCATAAAAAACCGTAAAATCGCGCTTAAATCAAGCGATTTTTAAAATTATTTTATACTTATCATTATTCGTCGTTTACAAACGCTCAAAAAAATAAAGCGTACTTATAATAAACAAAGCCGCCTAAAAAAATCTTTTTAAAATTAAGAATATTCGTAAAAATCGTTTGCCAAAATCGAAATTTTGTGCTAAAATAAATTAAAAGTGCTTATCATTGCGTAAAACTTACGTTTTTTCGCAATGTCATATAGATTATAAATCAAAATAGAGCATAAGTCAACGAATTTTAAGCACTTTTACAAAATCGGTAAAAAAAATAACTGTAAGTTAAGGCACGCACCACATAGTATATAGGTGCGTGCCTTTTTCAAACTTTCGCAATCACGTGAAAACCGCTTACGCGGCAAATAGAACGCCGTACAAATAACCCCGCGCTACGCGCCGCCCCAAGGGGCTAAACCTCTATTAAAAGAAAGGGCGTCATTCGGCAACCCGTCTAATCACTTTAAACAACTACGAGCCGCTACAAACTAAATCACTTTTTACGCCGAAAAAAAATAGCGTAAACACCCCAAAATATAAAAGCAATAAAGCCAATACGAACAGTCCAAACAAGCAAAGCCAATAAAAGCATAAAAAAAATACTCCATAAAATAATATTATGGAGTATAACACAAATATAAAAAAAAGTAAATTATTTTTTTAAAGAAACAAAAAAGCGAATAATAGAAATTAACATAAAAGAAGATACTAACATTATTAGCAATCCAGCCCAAAACGGCAAACTACCAACACCCAAAGCATACACCCAAATATTGATAGCAGAATATAAAGGATAAACAACAACACTAATTAACCAACCGAAAAAATTACCACCCAATACAGGCGGAAAAGCCTGAAACGATATTCCCGTAAATACATTAATACAATCTAAAATAACGGGCTCATCGGCGGCATTAAAGAGCCATAAAAACGCAGTATTAGTAGAAGTAGATGCTAACGCAGACAACCGCCCGAAAAAATCACCAAGAGAGGGAAAAACAACATTAACAAGCGTTTCAAACATATTAACCCCCCAAAAATATTTTAATGGCAAACCCCAATAAAATACACCCGAATGCAACGGATAAAACAACAGATAATTTTACATTAGGTAATAATTCAAGATTTAAAAACGAATTAACACCATCAACTACAACCTGCCAAGGGGTAATATCGGCCAAAGTTTCGGAAATACCACGCTGATAACCGACACTATCACCACGAGAAAAACCATAACTATCACCGTCATTATACCCAATTACGTACCCCTTGGAATATCCGTCATTATAACCATTATTATAATATTCGTTATCAGTCAAAATACCTGTAAAATCATAATTATAATTAAATAAATTAGTTTGTACTTTCGTACTATCAAATATAAACGCAGTATCTAAACTAATAGCCGACCATACAGCATATAATTTAAAACAGGCTATACGAGTAACACCAGACGAATAAACGGGATTTAAAGTAAGAGTATAAAGCACATAATTATAATTTTCAATAACGCCGTCATTATCAATATACTCGACACGATTATACACTTTAAAATCGCCAAGAGTATATTCACCACCCGTAACACGGTCGTAAACATCGCTAGCATCACACATTAAAGTTCCATTTTCTATCTTATCTTGCAACGCCATACAACGGATAGAATAACCGTATTCGGGAGTAGGGTTACGCAAATTAGTACCATCTGCACAATTATAAAAAGGCACATCAAGCCCTAAAGCTTCGCTTTCGTCATTAGTCCAAACTATTTGTTGAAAGGTATTACCGATAACTATACCAAATTTATCATGATTTATAACAAACCTAGGCGAATAAGACATAGTCGAAACAGTACGAGCCGCCCAAGTAATACAAAATTGCGGATTATAATCGGTATAAATAATAATACTATTATCAGGATAAAGAGCGGAATTGTTAGCCGCAGAAACCGTTATTTTGTCGTTAGAACGGGAAAAAGGTAGGGCAACAGCGAGCAAGCCGAAACAAAGGCAAACAACCGCACAGACACGCCGTAAGCCTTTATTTTTAACTATATGAGTTTTTCTTTTATTTTTTTCTTTTTCTTTTTTAGGCATATTGCACCCCCAAAATTTTTCTAAATTGCAAAGTATCGTACTTTGATTTATTGATATAAATTAGCGTATACTTCTTAACAGAGCCGTTACGCTCTTTAAACCCACGTAATAATTCCTCATTTTTAACTTGATATTGACCGCGATTAGTGCCATGCGACAACATCGGCGGACGAAGAGGGCGGAAAGGCTCAACGCGATTTAAACAACTGTCGTATTTGTCATAAACGGTTATATTTTGTATAACGATTTTACCAAAAAAGACTTTACACCAATTACAACGAATGTATGTATCGCTTTGCTCTCGTATTTTATCCCAAGCACGATTCAAATTTTGAACGTTTATATGAACGTTACATTCCGCTATATGGCGTGAGAGAGCCATAAACACGGGTATATCCTTATACTTTTTATTCAATTCGCCGTTATACTGCGACGGGAAATAAACGCCAATATCGGATAAATAATAATCAGCTTTTAACGGATAATCGTATTTAAAAGGTTTGCAACTCTCGTTTATAAAGTCCTCATAGTCCGAGCCTATACGAAGAGCAGACGGGCTAAAAGCGTGATATTCGCTTTTTGTGTTATAGTCGATATTAGAAATATACTGTTTCGTATTCCGAGCAACCACATTAGCGAAAAGCATATCCTTACCGCACCCGCGCAAACCTGTTACACAAACATTGCCTTTTTTGAAATAGCATTTATATAACTTTTTCAAATTCATAAAATCACCTACCGCAAATCATTTTAATAACTTTCCAAACAATCATAAACGGCACAGCAAACACGAACAGACAGCCAACAGTAGCTATAATCGTTAAAACCATCTCTTGCCAACCTGTAAGGGCGGCAGAGCCATAAAAAGCATTTTGTACGAGCGTATATAAAGCCGTATATATTCCGTTTTCCATTTTAGAATCTCCTTAAAAAAATTACCCCCATATTATAACCGTGGGGGCAACGGGGTAGGGCTTAACCTCTTAAATGCAAGAAATTTTGAATTAAGCCAACGAGCAAGAAGAAAATCGAAATCGCAAGCGCAACCAACGCAAGCACTCCGAGAAACGTGAGCTGACCGCCAGATTCGCCAGTAGTATAAAATACTTCTATTACCGAAGAAATCGCAGACTTAACCCAAGTAAATACCGCGTCAAAGACCGCAGTCATCGCAGATATAATCGCCGCCATTCTTTACACCTCCTATTTTATTTTTACGCCGAAACTTTCGGCAATACGCTTGTAATCTTGTAACGCCTTAACGGTGTTAAAATCGTAACTCTCTATTTGATACCCGTTAGCAAGCGTAATAACGAGAATATCGTAAGATTTACCGCTTTTAGCGGTTTTTGTTTTAGTAGTAAGAGTAACATTTTGGTACATAAATAAACCTCATTTAAAGCCCGTCGGCTATTAAGTGTTTATATTATAACATACGAAAAAGGAGTTAGCCGCAAAATTGCAGATAACTCCTTTAAAAAAAATTTTTTTCTATAAAATATTACCGTAATACCGATATTTTTCAACAGGTAAATCAAAGTCCCAAAATGTATAGATATAAACCCCGTATTTAATGACAATAGGAAAATCACCAACAAGCCGATATTGATGATTAACTATATAAATAATCTTATTTTTTAAACGGGTAGGCAAATCATAATAACTCATAAATCAAAACACCTCGTTAATATTATCGTCTTTCTCACTTTCGACACCGTCAAATATATCATTATCGTGCATAAAATAAACAGCCGCTTTACGTATATTTTCCATTTGCATAATAGCGAAAGCGCCATAGCGTTTGATATACTCACGATAAGTAAGCTTGCATTGTTGCACTTTTATCATATCATCAATCATACAAACAAATTTATCATTTTCCGAAGAACCCGTACAACGGGCAAGCCAATAATTTTCATCATCGGTTAAGCGTTCCGACTTATCATAAAGATACTTACGAGCGCGGCGACAAGCCTTGCTATCGTGTATGAGATAATTCCATTCGTTAGTAATATCGGTACGAGATATAATCTTAAATTGCGTTGTGTGAAACCAACTACAAACCATACTCGCAGAAACGCGCTCACCGAAATATAACAGTAAATGCGTATGAGCCTTTTTAACTTCGCCGTCCTCATTATAATCACGGTCGTGCAAGCAAAATGCCCAATGGTCTAAACCCTCGATATGTTCAATTATGTAACGGAGCACGGACGGGGGATAATAAGATACTATAAAAAATGTCCGTGCACAAGTCATTAACATATCCTTTTGATATGTTGAAATAGGTATATCGTCCATTGCTTGACTATCGAATTCAGACAAGGCATAAAGCGAAGGTTTGACTAACTCGTTAAAACGCAGTATGTACGGCTTATCTTCGTTTACTTGACTTTCTTTTGCTTTTAGTATATACTTCATAAAAACACCTCATAAAAATAACTGTAAGTTATCATTGCGTAAAACTTACGTTTTTTCGCAATGTCATATAGATTATAAATCAAAATAGAGCATAAGTCAACGAATTTTAAGCACTTTTACAAAATCGGTAAAAAAAATAACTGTAAGTTAAGGCACGCACCACATAGTATATAGGTGCGTGCCTTTTTCAAACTTTCGCAATCACGTGAAAACCGCTTACGCGGCAAATAGAACGCCGTACAAATAACCCCGCGCTACGCGCCGCCCCAAGGGGCTAAACCTCTATTAAAAGAAAGGGCGTCATTCGGCAACCCGTCTAATCACTTTAAACAACTACGAGCCGCTACAAACTAAATCACTTTTTACGCCGAAAAAAAATAGCGTAAACACCCCAAAATATAAAAGCAATAAAGCCAATACGAACAGTCCAAACAAGCAAAGCCAATAAAAGCATAAAAAAAATACTCCATAAAATAATATTATGGAGTATAACACAAATATAAAAAAAAGTAAATTATTTTTTTAAAGAAACAAAAAAGCGAATAATAGAAATTAACATAAAAGAAGATACTAACATTATTAGCAATCCAGCCCAAAACGGCAAACTACCAACACCCAAAGCATACACCCAAATATTGATAGCAGAATATAAAGGATAAACAACAACACTAATTAACCAACCGAAAAAATTACCACCCAATACAGGCGGAAAAGCCTGAAACGATATTCCCGTAAATACATTAATACAATCTAAAATAACGGGCTCATCGGCGGCATTAAAGAGCCATAAAAACGCAGTATTAGTAGAAGTAGATGCTAACGCAGACAACCGCCCGAAAAAATCACCAAGAGAGGGAAAAACAACATTAACAAGCGTTTCAAACATATTAACCCCCCAAAAATATTTTAATGGCAAACCCCAATAAAATACACCCGAATGCAACGGATAAAACAACAGATAATTTTACATTAGGTAATAATTCAAGATTTAAAAACGAATTAACACCATCAACTACAACCTGCCAAGGGGTAATATCGGCCAAAGTTTCGGAAATACCACGCTGATAACCGACACTATCACCACGAGAAAAACCATAACTATCACCGTCATTATACCCAATTACGTACCCCTTGGAATATCCGTCATTATAACCATTATTATAATATTCGTTATCAGTCAAAATACCTGTAAAATCATAATTATAATTAAATAAATTAGTTTGTACTTTCGTACTATCAAATATAAACGCAGTATCTAAACTAATAGCCGACCATACAGCATATAATTTAAAACAGGCTATACGAGTAACACCAGACGAATAAACGGGATTTAAAGTAAGAGTATAAAGCACATAATTATAATTTTCAATAACGCCGTCATTATCAATATACTCGACACGATTATACACTTTAAAATCGCCAAGAGTATATTCACCACCCGTAACACGGTCGTAAACATCGCTAGCATCACACATTAAAGTTCCATTTTCTATCTTATCTTGCAACGCCATACAACGGATAGAATAACCGTATTCGGGAGTAGGGTTACGCAAATTAGTACCATCTGCACAATTATAAAAAGGCACATCAAGCCCTAAAGCTTCGCTTTCGTCATTAGTCCAAACTATTTGTTGAAAGGTATTACCGATAACTATACCAAATTTATCATGATTTATAACAAACCTAGGCGAATAAGACATAGTCGAAACAGTACGAGCCGCCCAAGTAATACAAAATTGCGGATTATAATCGGTATAAATAATAATACTATTATCAGGATAAAGAGCGGAATTGTTAGCCGCAGAAACCGTTATTTTGTCGTTAGAACGGGAAAAAGGTAGGGCAACAGCGAGCAAGCCGAAACAAAGGCAAACAACCGCACAGACACGCCGTAAGCCTTTATTTTTAACTATATGAGTTTTTCTTTTATTTTTTTCTTTTTCTTTTTTAGGCATATTGCACCCCCAAAATTTTTCTAAATTGCAAAGTATCGTACTTTGATTTATTGATATAAATTAGCGTATACTTCTTAACAGAGCCGTTACGCTCTTTAAACCCACGTAATAATTCCTCATTTTTAACTTGATATTGACCGCGATTAGTGCCATGCGACAACATCGGCGGACGAAGAGGGCGGAAAGGCTCAACGCGATTTAAACAACTGTCGTATTTGTCATAAACGGTTATATTTTGTATAACGATTTTACCAAAAAAGACTTTACACCAATTACAACGAATGTATGTATCGCTTTGCTCTCGTATTTTATCCCAAGCACGATTCAAATTTTGAACGTTTATATGAACGTTACATTCCGCTATATGGCGTGAGAGAGCCATAAACACGGGTATATCCTTATACTTTTTATTCAATTCGCCGTTATACTGCGACGGGAAATAAACGCCAATATCGGATAAATAATAATCAGCTTTTAACGGATAATCGTATTTAAAAGGTTTGCAACTCTCGTTTATAAAGTCCTCATAGTCCGAGCCTATACGAAGAGCAGACGGGCTAAAAGCGTGATATTCGCTTTTTGTGTTATAGTCGATATTAGAAATATACTGTTTCGTATTCCGAGCAACCACATTAGCGAAAAGCATATCCTTACCGCACCCGCGCAAACCTGTTACACAAACATTGCCTTTTTTGAAATAGCATTTATATAACTTTTTCAAATTCATAAAATCACCTACCGCAAATCATTTTAATAACTTTCCAAACAATCATAAACGGCACAGCAAACACGAACAGACAGCCAACAGTAGCTATAATCGTTAAAACCATCTCTTGCCAACCTGTAAGGGCGGCAGAGCCATAAAAAGCATTTTGTACGAGCGTATATAAAGCCGTATATATTCCGTTTTCCATTTTAGAATCTCCTTAAAAAAATTACCCCCATATTATAACCGTGGGGGCAACGGGGTAGGGCTTAACCTCTTAAATGCAAGAAATTTTGAATTAAGCCAACGAGCAAGAAGAAAATCGAAATCGCAAGCGCAACCAACGCAAGCACTCCGAGAAACGTGAGCTGACCGCCAGATTCGCCAGTAGTATAAAATACTTCTATTACCGAAGAAATCGCAGACTTAACCCAAGTAAATACCGCGTCAAAGACCGCAGTCATCGCAGATATAATCGCCGCCATTCTTTACACCTCCTATTTTATTTTTACGCCGAAACTTTCGGCAATACGCTTGTAATCTTGTAACGCCTTAACGGTGTTAAAATCGTAACTCTCTATTTGATACCCGTTAGCAAGCGTAATAACGAGAATATCGTAAGATTTACCGCTTTTAGCGGTTTTTGTTTTAGTAGTAAGAGTAACATTTTGGTACATAAATAAACCTCATTTAAAGCCCGTCGGCTATTAAGTGTTTATATTATAACATACGAAAAAGGAGTTAGCCGCAAAATTGCAGATAACTCCTTTAAAAAAAATTTTTTTCTATAAAATATTACCGTAATACCGATATTTTTCAACAGGTAAATCAAAGTCCCAAAATGTATAGATATAAACCCCGTATTTAATGACAATAGGAAAATCACCAACAAGCCGATATTGATGATTAACTATATAAATAATCTTATTTTTTAAACGGGTAGGCAAATCATAATAACTCATAAATCAAAACACCTCGTTAATATTATCGTCTTTCTCACTTTCGACACCGTCAAATATATCATTATCGTGCATAAAATAAACAGCCGCTTTACGTATATTTTCCATTTGCATAATAGCGAAAGCGCCATAGCGTTTGATATACTCACGATAAGTAAGCTTGCATTGTTGCACTTTTATCATATCATCAATCATACAAACAAATTTATCATTTTCCGAAGAACCCGTACAACGGGCAAGCCAATAATTTTCATCATCGGTTAAGCGTTCCGACTTATCATAAAGATACTTACGAGCGCGGCGACAAGCCTTGCTATCGTGTATGAGATAATTCCATTCGTTAGTAATATCGGTACGAGATATAATCTTAAATTGCGTTGTGTGAAACCAACTACAAACCATACTCGCAGAAACGCGCTCACCGAAATATAACAGTAAATGCGTATGAGCCTTTTTAACTTCGCCGTCCTCATTATAATCACGGTCGTGCAAGCAAAATGCCCAATGGTCTAAACCCTCGATATGTTCAATTATGTAACGGAGCACGGACGGGGGATAATAAGATACTATAAAAAATGTCCGTGCACAAGTCATTAACATATCCTTTTGATATGTTGAAATAGGTATATCGTCCATTGCTTGACTATCGAATTCAGACAAGGCATAAAGCGAAGGTTTGACTAACTCGTTAAAACGCAGTATGTACGGCTTATCTTCGTTTACTTGACTTTCTTTTGCTTTTAGTATATACTTCATAAAAACACCTCATAAAAATAACTGTAAGTTATCATTGCGTAAAACTTGAATTTTACGCAATGATAAAATTAGGATGGAGGTAGCAAAAATCGTTAAATTTTCGCGTGTTTTTGCGATTATTTTATACACGACCCTATAAGGAGTTTTTAATTATGGATAACGGTAACTACTTTTTACGCAGAAATATCAAATGCGAGGACAAAATCGAGGCGCTTATGCTCGATATGCCCTATTTTTGCTCGGAATTTTTTTACGGCACGGCAAATAATACTTCCGCTTTAACGCGACTGAATTACGCTTACGATTTAAGAATTTTTTTCCGATACTTATCGGAAATTAAAAAAGTGCCGATAGAGGAAATGAAAATCGAAATTCTCGACGAGGTAACTTCTACCGACATCGAGAGATTTTTAAACTACCTGTCCCATTACGTTTCGGACGGAAAAGAAATAATTTGCGACGAAAAAGGTAAAAAACGCAAGTTAAGTACCGTTCGCGCTTTGTTCAGGTATTTTTTCAATAAAAACGAAATTAAAGCAAACGTGGCGGCAAAAATCCCTACCCCGAAATTACACGAAAAGGAAATTATAAGGCTTGAAGGCGGCGAGGTAAACGCCCTGCTCGCCTACGCCGACAGCGACGAGGCGTTCAGCGGGCGAAAAAACGCCTACCACGAAAAAACGAAAGAACGCGACTACGCTATTTTATCCCTTTTTCTCGGTACGGGTATTCGTATAAGCGAACTTATAGGATTGAATATAGACGATTTCGATTTTAACGAAAACGCTTTCGTCGTTACCCGCAAAGGCGGAAGTCGCACTACCCTATATTTTAACGACGAAGTTAAAGACGCGCTTTTGCGTTGGTTGGATTTCAGGTACGACCTGCACCTTGAAAACGACGAAAAAGCAATGTTCGTTTCACTGCGAAACGTAAGAATATCTACGCGCGCCGTGGAAGTTTTGGTTAAAAATTACGCCAAAGAAGTTACTCCGCTTAAAAAAATAACTCCGCATAAACTGCGCAGCACTTTCGGCACTAATTTATACCGTAAAACGGGCGATATTTACGCCGTGGCGGACTTTCTGGGACATAAAGACGTGAACACTACCCGTAAACATTACGCCGCAATTAGTCAGGATTCGAGGAAAAACGCAGTAGAATTCGTAAAACTGCGCGACGACGATTCAGACGATAATTAAAATATTGCGCAGCCGCTTTTAAGCGTCTGCGCAATATTTATTCAAAGCGACCAAGCCTTGGCTACGTCCTTAACGTAATCGAAAAATAATTTTTTATCTACGTCTTCCATAGAAACCGCCGCAACTCTCGCGTATTCCACGTTATCCTTGTAAACGACTATCTCCCCGACTTTATCACCCTCTTTAAGAGGCGCTTTTACGCCTTGCGACGGAACGAAGTCAATCATTACGTCGTCTTTACGGTTCTTTGCCGAGAATACGAACACGTCGTTTTCGGCGGCAACCTTTACCGACGTCTTAACGCCCTTCTCTACCCTTGCGGTTACGTCGAGCGCACGACCCTTTTCAATCGCGGTTTTACTCGAATAATTCGCAAAACCGTAATTAAACGCGCCCGAAACGTCGGCAAAGCGTTGTTTACTCGTTTCGGCGTTTATTACGACGGATATAAGGCGCGTGTTACCGCGTTTTGCGGTTGCGGCAAGGCAGAAACCCGACTCCTGCGTAAAGCCCGTCTTACCGCCGTCGCAGCCCTCGTAAAATCTTACGAGTTTGTTGGTATTCGCGATTTCGGTTTTTCTCCCGCCGTGGTCTATTTCATCCGTCCATATAGTCGAAAATTTAAAATATTCGTTATGCGAAACGAGTTTTTTAAGCATAATCGCCACGTCTTTGGCGCAGGAATACTGCGTAGGTTTAGGCAGTCCCGTGCAGTTTGAAAACAAAGTGTTTTCCAAATTCCACTCTTTGCATTTTTCGTTCATCACGCCGACGCAGGCGTCCTCGCTGCCGTAAAGCCTTTCAGCCATCGCTATGGACGCGTCGTTTGCCGATGCGACTATTATACTTTTTATAAGTTCGCTTGCGGGATAATTTTTATTCGCCTCGAGAAAAACTTGAGAACCGCCCATTCCGCTTGCGTTTTGACTTACGGGAATATCGTCGGTTAAAGCAAATTCGCCTTCGTCGAGTTTTTCAAAACAAAGGTTTAAAAGCATTATCTTGGTCATACTCGCTATCGGAAGTTGCTCGGTTTCGTTCTTTGCGAAAACGACCGTTCCGCTGTTAAAATCTGCTAAATACGCCGCTTTTGCCGACACGGCTAGACCTTCGTCGCCTTTGGCGTAAGCGTATTTAAACGCGGTCATACAGGCAAGCGTAGCCGCCAACGCCATAATTACGGAAATAAATTTTTTCATCTTTTTCCTCCTGTCGAATAAACTAATGCGTTTATTCGTGTACGACGTTAGTTTCCGTAATTTTGCGATTTTCATTCATAAATATTAAAAAATAGTACAAACGGGCTTGATTATCAACGCTATGACTATCAAACCATATAAGGCGGCGACTAAACAAACGGCAACGCATAAAAGCGCGGTTACGCATTTATAGAGGAATAAATTATCGTTTTTCTTGCATTTGTTTGAATTATCGCAGTCGGAATTTACTGTCAATACGGCGGCGTAGGCGGCGACGGTTAAAGCGGTTTGAATTAAACTTACGATTAAAAACAAAAATAATCCGTTCAGTTTATAAAAATGCACGAAAACGACCGCGGACGAGCCGAAAACCGTACCGCGAACGAGTAAAACGGCAAACCCGACGGGTAACGCGTATACGGACAAAGTGGAGGCGAAAATTATGCAGGTAATGAGCACGCAATTAAGAAAAAACTTAATTTCGAGGCTAAAAACGTTCGATTTAGGGTTGGTAACGGTTTTTACAAATTCTTCGACGCTCGAATACGACGGATTTTTAACGCCGCTTTTTAAATTGAAAATTACGCCGAGAATAAAACCTACGGCAAAAACGAGCGACGCGATAATAAAAAAATTTATACGGCGTTTAACCGCGTTAAATCTCGAAGATAAAAAATCGGGCATAAAAAAACCTCATTAGTAAAAAACTATGAGGTTAATTGTCTTTTTATGTTAAATAAGGCAAAATTTAAGTTTGAAAACAGTGCTTTTATCGCCGTTAATTTTCAAGCATTTTCGCCACGTCAATGCCGAAACCGCGAGTGGGGTCGTTGATAAAAACGTGCGTAACCGCGCCGACGATTTTCCCGTCCTGAATTATGGGACTGCCGCTCATTCCTTGCAAAATTCCGTTCGTTGCGTTGAGTAACGCTTTATCCGTGATTTTTATAACGAAATTCTTGTTGTCCTTATTGTTTAAATCGCATTTCGCAATGCAAATCGAATATTCTTTGGGAGTAACGCCGTCTACGCAAGCGATAATGGCAGCGTTTCCGACCGTACCTTTGCCGACCGACACCTTGGTGCGTTTTTTATAATTGTAACTTTTTTCCGCTTTGCCGTACAGCCCGGTGCGAACGTTTTTTAAAATTTTTCCGATAGGTTTATCTTCGATAAAAATTCCTTTTAATTCTCCCGCTTTGCCTTTCTCGCCTTTTGTAACGCCTATAATCGAACATAAATAGCAATTTCCGCCGTTTACTCCCAAAATTTTACCGTCGTCGTTTAATATCGGGTGTCCGAGCGCGGCAAAGTCGCCGTTCTGCTTGAAATAAGTTATAGTTCCTATACCGCTCAGATCCTCTCTTAAAAACAGTCCGAGTTTATAATTCCCGGACGAGTCTTTTCTTGGAGAGATAAACTTGCTTATCTTTTGTCCGCCTCTGTCGAGAGTTATTTCAACGGGATTGCCTTTACAACCGTTCAGCGCGTCGGATATTGCCTCCACGCCGTCAACGCGCTTGCCCGCCACGGACAGGATAACGTCGCCTATTCTTATATCTCCGTTTTTAGCGGGCGAAACCACTTCGTTCTCGGTTATAACGTCGGTAAGACCAATCACGGTCGCGCCCTCGGTTTTTACGGTAAAGCCTGCGGGAATACCGCCAAGGTACAGACAATCGTCCTCCGCAAAAACGTAAAAAACGGTAAAATTAGAGATAATAACTGCGATTATACAAAATAATACGAGCAGTTTTCTTTTAAATTTCATACACTCTCTCCGCGCCCATTATAACGAGAGTATGCCACGCAATAAGAGTTATATGCGAGTTTTACCGATTTTTAATTTATATTCGTCGCAACTATTTACGGTTTCCTGCGCGTGCTTAACGGCGATTTCGCTGATTCTCTCACCACTCATAATGCGCGTAATTTCGGCTATTTTTTCGTCGCGATTGAGTTTTTTAACAACCGTAAACGTTTTACCGTCCGTCTCGCTCTTCGAGATTTTCAAAGCGCAATCACTCATAGCGCAAACTTGCGGAAGGTGCGAAATGGCGATAATCTGAACGTTACGGGATATGTCGGCAAACTTTTTAGCCACGGTTTCGGCGGTTGCGCCGCTTATTCCTACGTCTATCTCGTCGAAAATATAAGTCGAAATATCCTGATATCCGCTTATTATAGTTTTAAGCGCAAGCATAAATCTGCTCATTTCGCCGCCGCTTATTATTTTGGAAAGCGGTTTAACGGGTTCGCCGAGATTTGCGGAAAACTCGAAAGTAACTTCGTCGTTGCCGTTAGGCGTATAAGGGGCGTCGGTAACTGCGGCAACGTCCGAAAAAGAAATTTTAAACACCGCTCTTTGCATTCCGAGCAAGTGCAACTGCTCCGTAACGTTTTGACAAAACTTAATCGAAAATTCCCGACGAATAGCGGAAATTTGCGAGTTTTTACGATTTAATTCGTTTAAAAGTTTTTGCTTGATTTCGGTTTGCTTTGCGTATTCCGCGTCAAAATTTACGAGTCTATCATATTCTTCAACGGCATTTTCGTAAAAAGCGTTTATCTCGCCGAAGTCCGCGCCGTACTTGCGCTTCAGAGTTTTATAAACTTCGAGTCGATTTTCTATTTCGTCGGCCTCGCCCTCGTTAAACTCGGTATCTTCCGCAAAATCGGTAACGGTTTCGGCTATATCTTCAACCTCGAAACTTGCAGACTTTAATCTCTCGTACAATTCGGCGTATTTTTCGTCTATACCGCTTATCGAGCCTATCGCTCTGACGGCTTGATTTATCGCGTCGATTGCGCCGTTTTCACTCGACAGCGCGCCCGAGCAGACCGAAAATGCCTCCGCGAGTTTTTCCGCGCTTTGTATTTTTTTACGCCGAACGAGCAATTCCTCTTCCTCGTTTTCCTTTAAATCGGCGTTGCGTATTTCTTCTATCTGAAATTTCAATACGTCGGCTTTAATTGCGCGTTCCCGCTCGTTACCGCCGAATTTCTTCATTTCTTCGTCGGTGGTTTTTAATTTCGAGCATATCTCGGCACATTCGCGTTTTAAATCGTTAAGTTTCTCCCCGCAAAATTTATCGAGAATTTTTAACTGTTCGGCGGGCTTTAAAAGCGAATAATGCTCGCTTTGCCCGTGAACGTCTATAAGATACGCCGTTAAATTTTTGAGCATAGACGAGGAAAACTGCTCGCCGTTTACGCGAATGGACGATTTTCCGTCTATAGAAAACTTACGGCTGACGATTATCTCGTCGTCGTATTCCACGCCCAACTCGTTTAACACGTTTTGAGCAGATTTATTATCGTCAACGGTAAACACTGCGGTTACGGAACAGGAAGTTTCGCCGTGCCTTATCATAGTCTTGTCCGCTTTTGCACCGAGAACGAAATTCACCGCGTCGATTATTACCGACTTGCCCGAACCCGTTTCGCCCGACAAAACGTTAAGACCGCCGTCGAATTCTATTACCGCGCCGCCGATTAGCGCGACGTTTTTTATTTCGAGAGTTTTAATCATTTCGCATTAAAAAGCGCGTTTAATTTATGCGCGACGCGCTCCGCGGCGTCGTTCGATTTAGTAACTATAATTACGGTATCGTCGCCCGCGACGCTACCGACTATCTCTTCAACGTCCATTTTATCAACGACGATACCCGCCGTATTACCGTTACCGCTCAAAGTTTTTACGACGACTATGTTTTGCGCGCACTCTACGCCGATGACGCAGTTTATAAACAAGTTGAGCAGTTTTCTGTCCGTATGAGCGTCCGCACTCGACGCCTTTGCGTACTTATGCTTTTTATAAGTTCCCGCAACCTTAACGAGGTCGAGTTCACGCATATCGCGAGAAAGCGTTGCTTGCGTTACTTCTATTCCGCGCGCTTTAAGTTCGCTTGCAAGTTCTTCCTGCGTTTCGGTTTCGACTTGCTCTATGATTTCAATAATGTGATTTTGTCTTACTTGTTTCTTCATTTATTCACCGAGTTTAGTTTTTATAGTTTCAAAAAAATTCCTTTTAAAATCTATGATTTTTAAAGTTTTTTCGTGTTTGGAAACGAGTATTTCGTCGCCGCAGACGCAAATTTCTTTCGCCCGACCGTCAACGCATAACACGCACGGCGAAGAATTTTTCAACACTTCGATTTTTGCAACCGAAGAATTTGAATAGACGATAGGACGAGTTGAAAGAGCGTGCGAACAAACGGGGGTTGCTATAAACGCCTCGAGTTCGGGCGTTAAAATCACGCCGCCCGCCGATAATGAATATGCCGTCGAGCCTGTGGGCGTCGCAACGATTATTCCGTCTGCGCGCAAATCGTAGACGGTATCGCCGCCTATACTCAACCTTATTTTGCCTATGACCGATTGTGTCGTTTCCGCTTTACCCCGCTCCACAACGCAATCGTTCAAAGCAAAATATTCTTTACCTTTGCACGCTATTTTTAACGCCGTCCGCTCGGAAATAAAATAATCGCCGTTTTTAAGTTTAATCGCGGCGTTATCTACCTCGCCGAGTTCTACGCTTGCCAAAAAACCCACCGTTCCCGCGTTAATCGCGAATATCGGCGCGGCAATATCCACGGCGAGTTTCGCGGCCTCCAAAACCGTACCGTCGCCGCCGATAACCGCAAGAGCGTCGGGGTGTTCGTCCGCTCCGACCACTTCTATTCGGTTATTCGCAAACGAGCGCTTTAAGGTTTCCGCAACAGTCGAAAAGCCTTCGTCGCCTCTTTTGCAAAATATCGCAACTCTCATTATTTAACCCTTTACGAATTTATTTTCTTAAATATATAAGATATTCTACGTTTTTATCTCGTTTTATGGGAGCGTTCGTAACCCCGAGCACGGAAAAGCCCACCACCTTTGCGTAATCGGAAATTTTATCTACCGCACCCTTTCTTGCCTTTTCGTCGGTTACGACGCCGTTTTTGTTTAATTGCTTTTTACCGCACTCGAATTGCGGTTTGATAAGAGCAATCGCCCTTCCGCCGTCGGCTAATACGTCGTAAATAGGCTTTAACACATAGGTCAAGGAAATGAAACTAACGTCGCAAGTAGCAAAATCAACCTTCTCGCCGAGCGTTTCCACACGCAAATCGCGAGCGTTGAAATTGTCTATGACAACGACTTTGGGGTTAGCGGCGAGTTCTTTTGAAAATTGATTTTCGCCCACGTCTACCGCAAATACCTTGCGCGCGCCGTTACGGAGTAAACAATCGGTAAAACCGCCGTTGCTTGCGCCGACGTCAACGCAGGAAAGTCCGTTTACGACAAGCGAAAAATCTTCAAACGCCTTTTGTAGTTTAAATCCGCCGTTGGACGCAAAATTTTCCGCCGTTTCGCTAATCGTTATTTCCGCGCCGTCGGCAATTTCCTGCGACGGTTTTTTCACTGCTTTTCCGTCTGCAAATACTTCCGAACGAGCAATAGCCTCTGCCGCTTTATTTCTCGACGGAAAGCGGCCTATTTTTGCCAGATAAGCGTCCGCCCTCATAACAAATCCTTCGTTACGCGTTTAATAAAACGTTGAAAAAACGCTGAATTTATAAGCGGTTTCGACAATTCTTGCAATTCCTCGGAAAGTTCGGTTAAACACTCTTTTACGCCGTTTAAGCCGTAAACTTTTACTGCCGTAAGTTTACCCGACTTTTCGTCTTTACCCGCACTTTTGCCTATTTCTTTACTACTTAACACCACGTCCGACAAATCGTCGGCAAATTGAAAAAATCGACCGAATTTTTCACCGAAAGCAATCGCCTGCCAGCTTAAATCGGGAGCGTAAATTATACTCGGAATTAAAAACGGTAGAGTTAAAAACTTACCCGTTTTAAGCGCGTAAATTTCGTTAAGCGTATCGGCTGAACGGTCGGACGACTTTTCGTGTTCTATATCCGACGCTTGTCCGCCGAGCATACCGCGCCAACCCGAATATTCGGCTAACGCGCGAGCCGCAGTTATTTCCTTTTCATCGGATATAACGCTTAAAACGTGTTCAAACGCCAGATTTAAAAGTCCGTCCCCTGCTAAAACGGCAGTTGCCTCGCCGTATTTTACGTGGCAAGTCGGTTTTCCTCTACGCAAAACGTCGTTATCCAAAGCGGGCAAATCGTCGTGTACGAGCGAATAAGTATGCACGGATTCGAGAGCAAAAGCAAACGGCAAAATTCTTTCGTAATTACCGTTCAATTTCTCCGCGCAAGCAAGCATTAAGACGGGACGAATTCTTTTGCCGCCCGCAAAAAAACTGTACTTCATCGCCTCGGCAAGTTCCGAGTTCGTTTTCACCGAAGAAAAAAACCGCCCTGCGTAATTTAAAAACGCGTTTAAATATCTCGAATACTCGCCGTCGAAAATTTTATCGTCCATTTATCTTTCTCATACCCGCCTCATAAGTATTACAAAGCAAAGTCGCTACGGTCATAGGTCCTACGCCGCCCGGTACGGGGGTGATATAACTAACCTTGTCTTTTACCCCGTCAAAGTCGCAGTCCCCGTAGATTTTGCCGTCCACCCTGTTAATGCCTGCATCCAACACGACCGCGCCGTCTTTTACCATATCTGCCGTAATCAAGTGTTTCTTGCCTACCGCGCACACCAAAATATCCGCCTGACGAGTAATTTCTGCCAAGTTTTTAGTCTTGCTGTGGCAAATAGTTACCGTACAATCTCTTTGCAACAACAACAAAGCCATAGGTTTACCGACTATATTACTCCTGCCGACGACGACCGCGTGCTTGCCCGCAAGTTCGATTTTATAATAATCGAGCAACTTCATCATTCCGTAAGGGGTACAAGCCTTTATCGCGTCGGAAGCGAAAGTCGTAAGTTTGCCCACGTTGCAAGCCGAAAAGCCGTCAACGTCCTTTTCGGGCGGGATAAGCGCAAGCGCAGCCTTTTCGTCAAGACCTTTCGGCAACGGCAGTTGAACGAGTATGCCGTCCACGCTTTCGTCGGCGGCAAGCGATTTTATCAAACTTTGCAAACTCTCGTCATCGGTGTTATCTTCCAAAGTGATGGTATCGGATTCTATGCCCACCGCCTCGCAAGCCTTACGCTTGTTTCTTACGTAAATTTCGGACGCGGGATCGTTGCCGACTATAATTACCGACAATCTGAATTTTTTGCCGTATTTTTCGTAAGCGGCGGCTATTTTTTCTTTAAGATCTTCCTTTACCGCGGAAGATACGAGTTTTCCGTCTATAATTTGCATTTCAGTTTTCGCCTTTTATAATCGCGGCGAGTATGCCGTTTACGAATTTAAGGCTTTCCTCCGTAGAATATTTCCTTACCAAATACAAAGCCTCGTCCACGGTAACTACGGGCGGTATGCCTTTTTGATATTTCATTTCGGTTATGGCAAGCGTTAAAGCGCACCTGTCGGTGGAGTATAGCCTGTCCACGCTGTAACCTTTGGCGTATTTAGCAATTATATCTTCAATCTCGGCTACGTGTTCGTTTGCCGAAAGTATAAGTTCGTCCGCAAATTTTTTGTCGGCATCGCCGAGTTTCAATTCGGAATAAATTTCGTTTTTAAATTGTTCGTCGCTCTTTGCTTCCGCGTTATAGCGTTCGGCGTAAAGTATTTTATACGCCGCTTCTCTCGAATCTCTTCTCATATCGTCCTTTTAACGGCGTCGGGCGCGGGCGAAATTGCAGTTTCGCCCGCGCCGACGCAAGTCAGTTTATTGCGTTTTCCTCGGGGAAAATAACCCCGTCCACTCTTACGTCTACGTTACCTATGCGGTATTTAGACATAGATTCTACGCTGTGCTTTATATTCTTTTGTATATCGTACACCACGTCGGGTATCGAGTAACCGTAGTACACGTCAACCGAAACGTTCACGTTTATACTTCCGCTCGAAACTTCGACTTTGATACAGTCCGCAGACTTTTTAGGCGACTTTTTATTTTGTATGGCAACCCCGGCGACGTCCTCTACGGCGAGTTTGACTATACCCTTAACTATGCCCGTATTGTAAACGACTTTGCCCTTGCCCGATTTTTCGACGTTACCTTTGTACATACTATCACCTCTTTGGTCGTATATTAACGAAAAATAAGACTCTTC
>CAVLAV010000002.1:17928-26324 GCA_963660735.1 bacterium | reverse complement strand
CTTATAGGCAGATCCGCGGCGAAAATCCGCGACGTGGCGCGCATTTTCGCCGCCTACGAAGATTACCTTAAAAGCCACGGCTTAACCGACAGCGGCGACGCGCTCGGCAACGTGGTGAAAGCCGTAGAGGGCGATGAGGCTATCGGTCGCTCATCGGTGATATTTTTAGGACTTTCCTCGCTCACCCGTCAGACCGCCGAGGCGGTGGAAAAGTTTGCCGATAAGGCGAAAAGCGTAGATTTTTACGTGGCATACGGCGACAATAAAGACCTTTACACCAACGAATTTTATTCGTTTTGCAAAAAGTACGACCGCGAACCCAAAGACGCGCCCACCGCGCTTACGACCGAGGGCGAAATTATCGTAAACGGACTTTTCGACCCCGCCGCTTACGCGAAAAGCGGCGTTAAAACAAACAAGATTTTCGAGTACGAAGGGGCGGACGTCGCCGACGAGGCGGACTTTATTGCCGCGCGCATCCGCTACGAAGTAATAGAAAAAGGGTACAGGTACAAAGATATAGCGATAGGGCTCGGCGATTACGAGGAATACGCCCTTACCCTTACCGACAAACTCAACGATTACGGCATACCGTATTTTTCGGACGAAAAGCGCACTCTCTCCACCCTGCCCGTGGCAAGGCTTATAAATTCGCTTTTAAAAGCGCCCTTACGCGGCGGCGACTTACGCGAGGTGCAAAACGTAATATCGTCGGCTCTGTTTATCTCGTCCAAGCGGTTATCCGACGATATAGTGCGGCGTATGATTTACGAAAGCGCGACCTATAAGTCGTTTATCGCGGGTAAATTCGCCGTGGGCGACTTATTCTGCGACGCAAAAATAAACCTTTTGACCGCCGCCCTGCGCTCGATAAAACAAAACGATACGGCTAAAAATTTCGTAAGTTTAATACGCAAATTTTTAACCGACTGCGGCGCGACCGAAAACGGCGAATCCTGCGCGAGGGAACTCGAAACCGCCGACGCTTTGGACGAAAGCGCGCTTATCTACTGCGAAAACGCCGATTTCGACGGGGTTTTAACCGAAATAGAAACCGTACTCGGCGACGAGCCGCTTTCGCTCGACGAATTTCGCCGAATACTTATCGCGGGCGAGCAGGCGTGCGAAATTTCCTCCATACCCCAACGCAACGACTGCGTTTACGTGGGCGAACTTAAAAATTGCCGCTTTAAGCAATATAAACTGCTTATCGCAGGGGGACTTAGCGGCGAAGTGCCGCGCGTTAAGGGCGACGCCGCCATTTTAATGGACGACGACATAGCCGACCTCGAATCGCTTTCGCTTTTAATCGAGCCTAAAATCCGCGTGGTAAACGACCGCGAAAGAGAGGCTACGGGCGTGGCTTTGTCCTCTTTTAAAGAAGAACTCATTTTAACCCGCCCCCTGCTGTCGTCCTCGGGCGCGCCCACGGTAAAAAGCAGAATACTCGAATCGACCGAAAAATTATTCACGCCCGAAAACGGAAAATTCGTTATTTTCTCGCGGGCGGATATGGAAATGCAAAAATTCAGGGCGTCCGAAAGCAGGCGGGATAAACTCGCGGCGTTTTGGTACGGCGCGCCCCGACCCGCGCTCTTTTCGCTTTTAAAGGCGTGCGACGACTACAAAGAGGGCGCGAAAAACGACCTCGCGGAGGCGTCGGCTTGTTACGCCGCGCTTAAACGGACGGGCGACGGCAAATACGCCGAGGCTGCCGACGCGCTTATTTCCAAAATGAACGAAAAAGAGATTTTCACCGACCTGCCCGCCTCCAACTATTTTACGGACGGCAGAGTTTCGGCGAGTATTCTCGAATGTTTCTATTCCTGCCCGTACAAGTGCTTTATGCGCTACTGTCTGGGCGCGGCGGATTCGGTTACGGGCGACGCGCGCTCGCTCGATTACGGCAACGTGCTGCACGCCGTGGCAGAAAATTTCGTTAAAAACATAAACGAAATTCAAAGCGAGGACGACGCAAAACAGGCGGCGGAAAAAATTGCCGAAGAAATTCTTTCCGCCGACGTTTATCGCAGATTTTTGAAAAAAGCCGACTACGCCTACTCCTTTAAACTTTTACGCGCCGAAGCGCAAAAATTGTGCGCGCGGCTATACCGCGAGTATACCCTTTCCGACTTTAAGTCTGACGGCGAAGAGGTTTGGTTTGCCGACTGGGCGGCGGTCAAAGCCCTGCCCATTCACTCCAAAAACGGAACTTTTAAACTTTTCGGCAAAGTGGACAGGGTGGACGAATACAAAAATTTCGTGCGCATTATCGACTACAAGACGGGTCGCGCCGAGGACAAAGTTAAGGACAAGCAATTTTACACGGGGCAAAACGTGCAACTCTACCTTTATATGAACGCCTTTGCGCGCGGCGGAAAAATCCCCGCGGGCGCGTACTACTATTCGCTCGACGATTCGTTTACGATAAGCGGCGAAAGGTCGGTTTCGATGTACGGCAAGACCCTTAAAACCGAAGAGGTTATCCGCGCCACCGACAAAAACTTTTACGAAAACCGCAAAAGCGATATTATAAACGGCACGCTCCGTTCGACCAAAAACGGCGAAACTTTGGGCGGGACTTCCTTTGCGGAAGAAGAGGTTTTGCGCGGATATATGCGCTACGCCAAAACGCTTGCCGAAAAAGCCGTGGACTACGTAACCGACGGTTTAACCGCGCCTTCGCCCTACTCGGGCGCATGCGATTACTGTGAATACGGCTCGGCTTGCAAGTTCGACCCGTCCATAGAAAAGGCGCGCGAAGTGGCGGACAAAATAACCGCCGCAGAAATAGTCGCCGCCGCCGAATACGAGAAAAAACTCAAACGAGAGGAGAAAAACGAAAATGGCGAGCAGTAAATTTACCGAAATGCAATATAAAGCCGTTACCGAAGAGGGCAAAAACGTACTCGTTTCCGCCTCGGCGGGCAGCGGAAAAACTTTCGTTATGATAGAGCGCGTCATACGGCTTATAGTAGAGGGCAAAGCCGACGTGAACTCGGTGCTTGCCGTTACCTACACCACCGCCGCCGCAGACGAGATGAAACAAAAACTCGTCAAGGCGATAATAGCCGAGATAAACGCGGGGCACGACGCGGAGAGATTTCGCAAGGCTCTCGCCGACGTACCCACCGCAAGCATATCTACTTTCCACGGATTTTGTTCGTCGCTGCTTAAAAACTACTTTTACGCCGCCGAACTCGACCCGTCGTTTACGGTACTTGACGAAAGCGAGTCGAGAACGCTTAAAAATCGCGCTATGGACGAACTTTTTACCGACTTATACGAGGCGCAGGACGAGGAATTTTTATACCTCGTGCGCATTTTCCGCAGCGGGCGGTCGGACAGAAAGTTAAAATACGCCGTAAACGCATTATACGATTTCGCCACCGCGGAAAAGTCTATAAGCGAATTTTTGCTTACGAGCGCGGAGGGCGTAAACGAGCGCACCTTTGCGGCGGCGCAAAACGAACTTTTAGCGGCGTTTTTAAAGAAATTCAACGAGTTAAAGCGTATCGGCGAGAACGTTCGCGCCGCCGCCGAATCGCTCGGAATGGAAAAATACTGCAATTACCTCGAAGAATTGCAAACCAAAGTGCGTATATGCTTAAACTGCCAGAGTTACCGCGAATTGTACGAAATGGCGGCGATAAGCATATCGAGTTTGCCGCCCGTAAAGACCGAGGACGAAAGTCTGCTCGAACTTAAAGAGCGGGTTAAAAACTTTAAGGGTGAATTAACCGACTTATGCGCGGACGTTTTAAAGAGTTCGCCCAACGGCGACGAAACCGCCGATTTAAACGAATACCTTAAAACCGAGCGCGCCACCCGTGCGTTTTGCCTGCTCACCGAAAGTTTCCGCAAACGCTACGCCGAGGAAAAACGCGCCGCCGCGGCGGTCGATTTTTCCGACCTCGAACACCTCGCCTACGAACTGCTCGCGAATAATCCCGACGTTTTAGAGGCTGTAAAAAGCAAATACGCCTACGTTTTCGCCGACGAATATCAGGACGTAAACGGCGTGCAGGAGGCTATTTTAAGCCTTATAACCGACGGCAACCTGTTTATGGTGGGCGACGTAAAACAATCTATTTACGCGTTCCGCGGTTGCGACCCGTATATTTTCGCGCAAAAATACGAAGATTACGAGAGCGGCGACGGCATACCCGTTTCGCTCGACGTAAACTTTCGTAGCAGCGACGGGGTTTTAAAGGCTGTAAACGACACTTTTTCGCCTATGATGACCCGAGAATTCGGCGGAGTGGACTACGCCGCCAACCCTATGGTCGGCAGCGGACTTTACGAAAAAGGCTACGGCGAATGTATTCTGCACCAAATCACTCCGCCCGAAAAGCAGGAAACTTTGCGCGAGGGCGTATACGATATTTTAGAGGCGGTTACAAAGACCGAAGAGGAAGAGGCTTTTTACGAGGGACTCGAAGTCGGCAAAATAATTGCCGACGAGATAGGCAAGCCGATTTACGATTTTAAAACGGGCGAAACGCGCGCCGCCACTCCCAAAGATATTGCCGTTTTAACCCGAAACTCGTCGGGTTTTACTACCGAAATCATAAAGCAGTTAAAAAGGCTTTCCCTGCCCGTGGCGTCCTCGGCGAAAAACCCCATACTCGACTATCCCGAGATAAAACTGCTTATCGACGTCCTGCGCGTGATAGATCGCTTTGCCGACGACGCGCCCCTTTTAGCCGTACTGTTCAGCCCCATAGGCTCTGTTACCAAGGAAGAGGCAGCCAAAATCCGCGCCGAAGCGCCGAAGAAAAACGGCGACGAAAAGACTTCCTTTTTCGATTGTTACGAAAATTATATTTTGCACGGCTCGGACGAAAAACTGCGCGATAAACTGCTCGACTTTGACGCGTATACATCTAAAATTCGCCTTATAGCCGAGTTTAACGGCGCAAGCGAACTGTTAAAACGTATACTTTCCGAAACGGGATTGGACCTCGAAATACTCTCTATGCCTATGGGCGAAACCCGCTTGAAACGCGTGGAAAGGTTTATTGCGGAAGGCTCGTCGGGCGGCAAAAAACTTTCCGTAAGCGAATTTTTAACGCGCGTTGAAAGCAACTTTTCGGACGTTTCGGTCGGTTCGTCCGACGGCGACGACTCGATTGCCGTAATGAGTATGCACGCGTCCAAAGGTCTTGAATTTCCCATAGTCATACTCGCGGGACTTGCCAAAAAATTCAACGTAGAAGATTTAAGAAAGGAAATTCTCACCGACCGCAAACGCGGAGTCGCGCTTAAATATTACGACGAAGAGGAAAAAACCGTTAAAACCACGCTCGTGCGCTCGGCGTTTAAAGAGATTGCGCATCTCAACCTTATCAAAGAGGAAATGCGCGTGTTTTACGTGGCTATGACGAGGGCAAAAGACAGACTTCACCTCGTGTGTTCGTGTTCGGTCGATAAAAACGACGACTACTCCTCGATACTTTTCGCCGATAAATTCGCCGCGTTTTTGCGCTCGGACAACTATAAAAACGAAACCGTCAACGCCGAAGATCTCGTGGCAAGCGGCGAAGGCGAGGAAGAGAGAACGGTACTAATAGGCAATGCAAAGGAGTCGCTCGCCGATAAAATTTACGATTACGTTTCCTTTAAATATCCGTATGAAACGGACTGCGCCCTGCCCGTTAAACGCGCGGTTACGCGGCTCGTGGACGACGCCGTCGCGCCCGTTTTGGTAGACCCCGACGACGAATATACCAAAAGGCGTTTCGACGAATTTGCCCGTTCACGCGGCACGGCTTATCACGCGTTTTTGCAAAACTGCGACTTGAACGCCGCAAGCGCGGGCGAAGAGATAAAAAGGCTGTTAAGCGCGGGCAAACTTACGAGCGAACAAGTAGATTTGCTTGACGAAAGCAAGTTAAACCGCATTTTAAAAGCCGATATTTTCAAGGAATTAACGGGTTATAAATTATACCGCGAACAACCTTTCGTCGTTGCCCTGCCTGCGGACGAAATATCCGAGTATAGCGCGAAAGACGACATTTTAGTGCAAGGCGTAATAGACCTTTTGGCTATAAAGGACGGCGCGGCGATAATAGTCGATTACAAGAACTCGTCTAAAAAAGCGGACGAATTAAAATTGCGTTACGAAAAGCAACTTGCCATATACAAGCGCGCCGTCGAAAAGACCTTACGGTTACGCGTTGAAAAAACGATTCTTTTCAACCTCACCACCCTCGACGAAATCCCCGTGTAAATTAGTCATATCACGAAGTGCCGATAGGGGATAAAAAGTACGTCATATTGAGCGTCAGCGAAATATCCCACCGAACTATCGACTTGCTTAATAAACTGTCTTTGCGAGCATAGCGAAGCAGGCTCGACAGCCCATCCCCCTTTCGGCGCGATTATGCGCGCCACCTCCCCCGTTTCATCGGGGGAGTCTACTCCCGGGAGGGTGAATTTCCGCAAAGTATATATTCTGCACTTAAGTCGTGGGATTCTTCACTTCGTTCAGAATGACGTATTTTTTACTTGTCATTGCGAGGGAGTGAAACGACCGTGGCAATCCCTTGGAGTAAAGTACGGAATATGTGTTGCGAACTTTTTCGAGGAGATCGCCACTCTAACTGCTATTCGGCACTTAACGCTGACGCATTAAAACTTTCGTTTTTTACATTTTTGTAAAATGCCTGCGCCTTATGAATATCGTCGCTCGCAAACCCTTGCAAGCAAGTTTGCTCGCTCGACGTTGACAGAATGACGCACGAAAAAGCAAAATAAAGCGGGCGGAGTCGATACGACTCCGCCCGCCTTGTTTATTTATATTCCTATTAAGCAGACGGTTCTTTCCAAAGAGTTATTTCACCGTTTTCGTCGTAATACCAGTCGCCCGCACCGTTTTCGCCGTAACACAAATCCATAGACGAGCCGCCTGCGGCAATATGCTCTTCCTTGGTACAATCGTACAAATAATACGACAGAACCGACGAGCCGTTAGCATCGGATTTTATTTCGGTTATACTCTTATCCAAAACGACGTAAACGGCGCGTTGCATATACGAGATATCGCTATCGTCGCTGCGGAGGAAGAATGCGTAAACCGTGCCGTTTACCTTGCCAACCTTGATATACTTAAGGTCGGTACAGCCGACGAACATACGGTCGGAAAGCGTTATATTATCGGGGAACTCTATGCTTTCGATATCCGAGTACCTGAACGCGCTTTGACGTACCGTATAGGTTTCGCCGTTGAAATCGGCAGGCAGCACGAGATTTTTGGAATCGCCCTCGTAACCGATAAGGTAATTTACTTTTTCAACTCCCGTCCTCGTGATAAACAGATAATCGCCTACTTTTACTATCGCGCTTTTAGTTTTTGCAAAGCCCTCGTAAGTAGCGTCGCAAATTTGCTCGCAAAGGGCCTCGTCGGGCGCAATGACTTCCTGAATATCGCCCCACGAATAGTAATCTACGCTCGTCAAGGTGGCGGGTAAAGTCAGACTTCTCACTTGCGTACCACTGAATACGTTATATCCAAGGCTCTCAACGCCTTCCGAAATTATCACAGTTTTAAGGTTGTGGCAACCACTAAACGCATAGTTGTCTATATCCTTACTATTGCCGTTAATCGTTACCGAAACGAGAGTAGTATTATTTGCAAACGCACTGTCGCCTATATCGTAGGTATGCCCGCCTATCGTCGCGGGTAAAACGAGGTTGGCGGCGTTGCCCGTATATTTAACGAGTTCGTAATCGTCGCCGGATTTTTGCAAGACGAAATCGCCTTCGACTATAACCCACTCGGGCGTAGCACCGACGGTCGTTTTAGTTGCCTTAACCGCGCTTACGTCTATACCGTTCTCGTTTATAATTTCGTAGCAACTGTTGTTAGTGCCTATCGTTATCGGGTTACTGCCTCGGAATATAACGAGTCCGCTACAGAACGCTTTTTTACCTATCGTAGTAACGTCAGCGCCTATTTCAAGGCGTTGAACGGAATAATCGAACGCGTAATCGCCTATACTCGTTACCCCGTCGCCCAAAACTACCGACACCAAGTTATTACAGGTTGCAAACGCCCTTGCGGGTACGTCCATACCCGTTATCTCTATTTTAGTGAGAGGCTTACCGTTGAAATACAAATCGTAGTAACTCAAAGCAGATTTGTCAAAAGCGAACCATTCTTCCGTAGTGCCTATAAAATCTATCGTTACGCCGTTTAAACCGAAACTGCTTTTCTTGATAACCGCGTCGGGCGTTATGGTAAATTTTAAGACCTTTTCAAAGGAGTCTTCGCTAAACTCGGTTGCACCGAGGAACACGACTTCTTTACAATCGGGAAAAGCCTTGTAACCGATAGAGGTAACTCCGTCGGGTATCGTGATAACCGACGGCATACGATAACAACCCTTGAACGC
>CAVLAV010000002.1:0-17918 GCA_963660735.1 bacterium | reverse complement strand
CTTGAACGCGCCATAGCCGATTTTACCCGTAACTTTGGTCAGATCTAAAGAAGATAATTTATCGCAATCTTGAAAAGCGTAGTTACCGATAGTCGTGTTTTTACCGAATTCTATCGAGGTGAGCGCGTGGCAACCGCTGAACGCATAGTCTTTTATGGTAATATCGCTACCGTTTGCGGCGTCGCCCGTAGCCAAAGTACAAGTCGTGCTCACGGTTTTAAGGTTGTTGCAGTTTGCAAAAGCGTATTCGCCTATATAATCCACGCTCGCGCTGATTATGACTTTGGTAAGCCCATTCTGATTATAAAATGCGTAATCGCCTATACGATACTTGCTCGTCATTGCGGGCGAAATAAGCGGAGTTTCGTAAACGTCGTTGCCTTGCTCATGAGTGTTTTTGGTTATATCGAAGTCTACTATATAAGTCCTGTATACCCCTTCCGAATCTTTTGCTCTGGCGGTATTGCCCGTAAGCAAAACTACGGGGTTTGCATAACCCAACTGACTCGTACCCGAATTTGTATACCTTAAAAGTCTGTTGTAAACCTCGCTGTTGTTCATTATTTTCTTCGGGGACTTGTCTATAACCTCCACGAGTTTAAGACAATATTTTTTTAAAGTATAAGACGAACTGTAAGTAAAACGACTGACTTTACTGCCCACGGTAAGACTTAATAAATTCTTATTGCCCGAAAAACTGCAAGCGACTATCAAGGTATCGTCGGAAATTTTAATCGTTTGGCTTTCCGTACAACCGATCATTACGAGATATTCGTTGGTCGCACTGCCTATATAATAACCGCCGCCCCCGTCTACGCTCGCGTTAAGTTTTTTAGTTAAAGTAACGTAACTGTCCCAAGTTTCTATTTTATCGGAAAGTACGATATTTTCGAGGTCGAACATACTTTGGAACGCCATCTCTTTAACCGTCGTTACGTTTTTACCAAAAGTAACGTCGGTTATTCCTCTTATATTGTAAAACGCTTGCTTATAAATCGTTTCTACCGTGTCGGGAATAACTACTTTGGTAAGCACACTGCCGTTTAAGTACAAATACGCCTCGTCCGAACATTGAAACGGACTTGTAAGCCAAGTCGTTTTAATCCAACTTTCCAGACTTTCGATAAATACGCCTTTAAGACTATTCAAGCCGTAGAAATTCGTTCCGTCGTTCGTATAGTCCGAAGTATAAACGAAAGTAGTGGGCAGCGTTACGAATTCCACGTTTTCGCAACCCGTAAACACCGCGCTTTGCGGACTCGTCCAAGTAATCAACCCCTCGGGGAAGAATATTGAAAGTATATCCTTTTCGTTTTGGAACGCGCCGTAAGTCTTACCGCTCAAAGAGGACGCCGCGATATATTTAACGGGCAATCCTTCGTAAGTGGCGGGAACGACGAGATTTTCTTTTTCGGCGGCGGTCAAGCCGTCGGCAAAACCTTTAACTATATAATAAGTGGGATTTTCCGCGTTATCCGCGACGAAAACGAGATTGCTCACGGGTACGGTCGTGTTACAAACGCGGCAAATCGCGCCGTCCGCACCGTTATCGAGTGCTTTAAGTTGATGTCCGTGTTTACGAACGGAAATCGTTTTCTCTATGATTTTTTCGTTTCCGTCGACGCTGAATTTTGCCACGACGCGTTTTGCGCCCTCTTCTTTACAAGTCGGGTCTTTGGTTAATTCGGCGGTAAAATCTTTCGTGTTTAATTTGGAAGTTTTATCGCAACCGTTTTTGCAAGTTGCGGTTAAATACGCCGTAACGCTGCCAAGAGTCATCGTTCCGTTTTCGTAATCGAAATCGTGCCCCGTGCGAGTTTTTACCGTTACGCTGCGCTGCGTTTGCGAGCCTGCATTTTTAAACGTCGCCGTAACGTCGACGACCTCGTCGGTTTCGCAGGACTGCTTGCTGTAAACTTTGGTAGTTTCGACCGTTCCCACTTCCGTTTCAACGTGCTTTTCGCTACGCGAGCATACTCTTTTCGCCGTGCAAGCCGTATAGTCGTCGTTCCAGGTATATTGCCAACTGCCGTAAGAATGGCGACCCGCATTTCTCGTAACGTAAATTTTAGTAAGTTCGTCGGCGCTTATATTTTTAAACGGCTCTTTTGTAAAAGTCGCGGTATACTGCGTTTTTTCGTCGTTTACGCAAATTTCGTATTCCTGCACGACCTGCTCCGTAAGCGCGGCAGTTTCGTGTTCCCAAGACTTACATCTCTCGCAATAAGCGGAGGCGTTACAACCTGCGCCGAACTCGCTCCAACTTACCTCGACTTGCTGCCAGTCGTGCCCGAGCGCGTCAAAGTGTATATCCTTATATTGCATTTCAAAATTATCGTCGTTAAAATAAGCGTAAACGCGTCTGTCGCTCGCCTGCTCGCAAGTGGCGTTATTATTGACTTTACCCACGCGGCAATCTTCCGTTATGGTATGTTGCGCGTTATGCGAACATACCGCCGTAGCCGTGCAGGTAACGTCGTCGAGGTTTTCGGTATTCCAAGCGTAGGTGCAAACGAAATCGTGCCCCGTCGCCTTTAAAAATATAGCGTCGGCGGAGATTGCGTTTTTATTTTCGTCGAAATACTCACGACATACGGAGCATTGATAGTAAGCGGCGTTGCCGTCCTGCTCACAGGTAACGGCAACTGCTGCGTGCAAATCGCCGTACTTATGCCCCAAAGCGGCAATTTCAGCCGTCGCGTAACCCGTGTGCTTATCACCGAATTTATCCGTATAGGAAAGTTGAAGTTTTACGGTGGCGTCGCTTTCACATTCGTTATCGCCTTTCATCGTAATATCCTCGATGCTCTCGTAATTTGCGGGTTCGGTAAGTTTCGCGTTGCACTTTTCGCACTTTAAAGTCGCCGTTGCGGTTACTATAAGGTCTTTTTCGCCTATTTCCGCTTTCGTTACGGCGTACTTTATCTCGTCGTAATCGTAACTGTGCCCGGTGGCTTTTTTATCGTTCGCCTCGCGCTTTTCGTCGCCGCAAGCGCACTTGTAGAGGTCGTAACCGTCCTCGGTACAGGTTGCGTCTACGGTTTTTTCAAAAGCGTAGTCGTGAATATGCCCCGAGTCCTTACCCGTGTCCGCGCCCGTGTCGGTCGCGGTAGTCTTCGAGTCCGAATCGGACGAGCCGCTCGTACTCGTTTCGCCGCTTTTTCCGCAAGCCGTAAACGCTAATACGCACACGGCAAGCAAGCAAAGCAGCAAAGTTAAAATGCCCTTTCTTTTTACCATAATATATCTCCTTTAAGGGTAGTTGCGCGCCGCTTACGGCGCGCAAAAAGGGTATACCCTTTTGTACCTGATTAAGATCCGTTGCCTATCTCTTCTAATTCGTCCAAAGACTTTTCAAAGGTGGGCAAAATATATTTGCAAAAATATTTCACGGCGGGGTCGTCTATCGCGAAAATATCCGCGCCGATACTCTCTTTTGCTTTTACGAATTCACGGTTGCCGACCTTTAATTCCTCAACGCACTTTATATACGCGCAGATACGGTCGGCGGCTTTCATAAGTTTATATTCCTCGCTTTTCGTGTCGCCCGAAACGAAAGTTTCGTACTTCGCCCGCAATTCCTCGGGCAATTTAGATACGAGTTTCTGACAGGAAAGCGCCTCTAAACTTTTATACGCCGTTTTAATATCGTCGTTAAAATACTTTATGGGCGTGGGCAAATCGCCCGTAACGACCTCGCTCGTTTCGTGATAAACGGCAAGGCACAGCGTTTTGTATTCGTCAACGCTGCCGCCGAACATCTCGTTTTTGATAATCGCGAGGGCGTGAGCGATAATCGCCACTTCCCAACTGTGTTCCATTATATTTTCGTCCGAAGTGCAACGCATAAGCGCCCATCGACGAATATATTTCATTCTTAAAAGGTATGCGTAAAAATCGTAATCCATAAATTACGCCTTTTTAACCCCGTCGGCAAGATTTTTGTAGGTAAGCGAAGAGGAACAACCTCTGAACGCGTCCGTACCTATTTTAGTAACGCAAGCCGCGTTTACGGTCTTTAAGGACGAGCAACCGTCGAACGCATACGCGCCGATAACCTGACCTTCCTTATAAGCGCCGTTTTCGGTGGTGGCGTTGTAGCCGAAAGTAACCGAACCTAAATTTTTGCAAGCCTTAAACGCGTAGTCGCCCACTTTCTGAATACTTGCGGGAATAATAACCTGCGAAATATTTTCGTCGGCGATAAAACCCGACTCGGCAATAGCGACTATCGGCTTTCCGTTATAAGTCGAGGGCAAAGTGAGTATCATAGGCAAAACGTCGCCCTTTTTGCGCGCTATTTCGTAGCCGTCGCCGCTTTCGGTCAAAGTGAACTCGAAATGCGTATTCGCGGTAGGATTACCGTCGGTCGCCTTTGGCATTTTGAGTTTGTTTTGAATTTTTGCGCACGAAATCGAGCAAAGCGCGACTATCGCGAGCGTTAAAACAGCAATAATTCTCTTTTTCATAATCTTCTCCCGTGGAATTATCCACCGATACAATTATACAATCTTTTAAAGTCTTTGTCAACGATTGATAGTATATTTATATATATCCGATTTTTTAAGTCCGCGTTCTTTCGCGACTTTTTTCACCGCGTCCATTTTAGAAAGTCCGTCGGCGATATAAACCTCTATTTGCTCCTCTACCGAAAGCGAATTTAATGGGTTTTCTTCCGCCGTGCCGCCCTCCACTATCACGACGTATTCACCGCGCGGCGTTTCCTCGCCCACACCGTCGGCAAGATTGAACGAAAAAGTTTTTTCGTGCAGTTTGGTTATTTCTTTAACCGCCGCCGCGCGGCGATTGCCCAAAAACTCGTATAAAGTGGCAATAGTATTTTTAAGGTCGTGCGGCGCGCTGTAAAACATGAGCGTAGACGGCAAATTTTTATACGGCGCAAGCAATTTTTCAGCGTCTTTTTTCTTTTCGGGCAAAAAACCTATAAAGGAAAACCTCGACGCGTCCATTCCCGAAAGTATGAGCGCGGGCGTAAAAGCCGTCGCCCCGGGAACGGCGGTAAACTCGATACCCGCAGCCATAAGTTCGCGCGTTAAAATATTGCCCGGGTCGGAAACGAGCGGCGTTCCCGCGTCGGTGATAAGAGCAACCGACTGCCCCGACTTTAACAAGTCTATAATCTTTGCGCTTTCCTCTTTTTCGTTAAATTTATGGTAGACTATAAGGCGTTTTTTGATATTATAGGCGTTTAAAAGTTTAAGCGAGGTGCGCGTGTCCTCGCAGGCTATTACGTCAACCGAATTTAAAACCTCTATCGCGCGGAAAGAAATATCCTTTAAATTGCCTATCGGCGTGGAAACGAAATACAACATCAATTTATCAACAAAGGCTCGACTTTAAACTGTCTGTTTACGCCTTTTACTCCTTCCATTAAAAATAAATACGGCTTTTTATCCGCCCCGCCCACTATAAGCCTTAAACGGCTCGGATTAAGTTTTGCGTTTTGCATAAGCGAAAAGACCTCGGGTAATCGCTCTATACGCTGACATATGCAAAATCTTCCGCCGCGTTTCAAAAGCCTTTCCGCCGCGCTCACTATTTCCGCAAAAGTAATTTTAAGTTCGTGCCGAGCGAGCGCGTCGCTTTCCTCGGGATTGATAATGCCCGAATTTTCCTTTTTGTACGGCGGATTGCACAGCACCAAGGAAAACTTCCCGTTAAAATCGGACGGGATTTCCTGCACGGGCGTGTTGTACGGAAAAATCACGCTTTCAAGTCCGTTGTACTTTACCGTTTTAACGAACAAGTCGTGCAAGCCTTTTTGCAACTCGAACGAACAAATTTTTTGAGTATCCTTATGCAGGGCGTAGTAGTTAAGCCCCACTATGCCCGCGCCCGAACACAAATCGGCTACGATTTCGCCTTTTTTGTAGTCCGCGAATTTAGAAAGCAAAACCGCGTCGCTCGTAAAGCGATACAATTTTTTGCTTTGAAATATCATCATACCGTCCGACAAAAGGTCGTCCAAAGTTTCATCTTTTTCAAGTTCCATAAATAATTAAAATTCGTTTTGTCATAGGATTTATTACGAAAAACTTAAATTTTCGCCGTCATTGCTATGCACGAAGTGCCGCGGCAATCCCCGTTTTTGCTGTCATTGCGAGGAAGCAAAGCGACCGCGGCAATCCGTCGGAGTAAAGTACGGAGTATTTACCGCGCACTTTTTCGAGGGGATTGCCACGCCTGCGGCTCGCAATGACACGGTAATTCAACTGTCTTTGCGGGGGAGCAAAGCGACCGCGGCAATCCGTCGGAATAAAGTACGGAGTATTTACCGCGCACTTTTTCGAGGGGATTGCCACGCCTGCGGCTCGCAATGACACGGTAATTCAACTGTCTTTGCGGGGGAGCAAAGCGACCGCGGCAATCCGTCGGAATAAAGTACGGAGTATTTACCGCGCACTTTTTCGAGGGGATTGCCACGCCTGCGGCTCTCAATGACACGGTAATACAGCCGCGCCTGCGGACACGGTAATACAAGCCACGATTACTACTCTTTTATTTAAAAACAGCGGCGACGAACAAAAAAGAGCCGCCGCAATTTTAATAAATTGCGGCGGCTCTTTTAAGATTATTCCGCTTCTACGGGAGCGCCTACCGGACAAGTTTCCGCGCAAGCGCCGCATCCGATACAAGTATCGGCGTCGATAACGTATTGCGTATCACCCTGCGAAATTGCCGCAACGGGACAGTTTTCTGCGCAAGCACCGCAAGAGATGCAAGCGTCGGTAATTTTGTATGCCATAATATGCTACCTCCGTTTTTATTTCTCGGACGATTTCGTCGTCGCTCGTATTATAACACTTTTTAATTCTTTTGTAAATTGATTTTACGCCGATTACTATTTTTCGATAATTCTCGTTAATTTTCTAAATCGCGCATTTCTTTGGAATCGTCGTCTTTAATATCTTCCAACTTGTTGGCTTTTTTAACTTTTATCTCGGCGAGAGAGTATTCCTTATAAGTAAAGCCGCCGTCGCCCGTGGGCTTTTTGGTGGTAACTTTTAAGGTTATCATATTATTAGATACGACTATCGCCTTGCCGTCGGGCGTATCTACTTCGCTGCCGATTTTAGGCATTTTTTTATAAGTTTCGCTGTAATAGTCGTTTTCGTATTCCAAACAGCACATAAGCCTGCCGCAAAGTCCGCTTATTTTAGCGGGATTAAGCGACAATCCCTGCGTTTTAGCCATTTTAATGGTAACTTTTCTGAAATCGGGCAGGCAGGACGCACAACAAACTTCTCTGCCGCACGGAGCAATTCCGCCGAGAAGGCGAGCCTCGTCGCGAGTGCCTACCTGACGAAGTTCTATACGGCTATGAAACGCCGACGCGAGATCTTTTACCAAATCTCTGAAATCCACGCGGTTAGCCGCCGTAAAATAAAACACGAGTTTGCCGTTGTCGAAGGTATATTCGGCGTCTATAATCTTCATTTTGACGCCCCTTGCGGCAACTTTTTCGTTGGCGGTTTTAATCGCCGCCGCCGCGCGTTCCTCGTCCTTTTTGATCTTTTTAAGATCCTCGCTCGTGGCAAGCCTTATTACGGGCTTTAACGGTTGTACGACCTCGGAATCGGGTACGTCTTTGGTTTCGACCACCACCTTGCCGTATTCCACGCCGCGCGCGGTTTCCACTATCATTATCGCGCCGCGCTTGTATTCCTGACCTTTGGGGTCGAAATAATACGACTTTGCGGTGCGTTTGAATTTTATTCCTACAATTTTTGCCATTTATATCTCTCCTCTACTATGCGCAGCAGAATTCCGTCTACCGTCATAGCCGAATTTGCGTTGAACGAAATCGCCTTTTCCTTTTGAGTCAAAGCCTCCTCTATCGCTATAAGCGCGCCCGTTTTAAAGCCGAGCCGTTCGCCCTCGCCGCTCGTCAAAAGCCGTAAAACCTCGGCTTTTAACGCCGCTATAAAATATTTCAAATCCTGTTTTTCGACTTTCGGCAGAAATTTTATAACCTCTTTCGACGAACGCATATTAGTCAGAATATCCCTGCAAAGCGAAGAGGCGTTAGCCGCGCCCTCGCCGTTATACGCCTTTAAAGTTTCGCTCACGCCGCCGTCCGACAGTCTTATAGCCTCGTCAAGGCGTTTTTCGTCGGGGCATTCCCCTTTAAGCGCGGCTTTCAGCGCGGTAGCCGAAAGCGGAGGAATATCTATGCGCTTTACCCTCGATTTTACCGTGGGAAGCAACGCGTAGTCCGCCGTCGCGCCCATAAGTATGCACACGCCTTTGGGCGGTTCTTCGAGCGTTTTGAGTATCTTGTTTTGCGCGCTCGCGTTCATATTTTCCGCGTCCGTAAGCACGAACAATCTTATTTTGTTTTCGAGCGGTTTTATATACGCGTTGGAAACGAGATCGTCCACGTCGGCGGTAAGTATTTTATCGCCTTCGAGCGGATAAAAAGTGCAATCCGCATACGCGTTTTTTTCTATTAAGCGGCAAGCGCGGCATTTTCCGTTTTCGTCGCCCTCGCACTCGATAACCTTCGCGAGTTCCACGAGATAATTTTTAAGCGCGACCTTATCCGAACAAACGACCAAATAAGCGTGCGAAAGATTGCCGCTTTTTTTGTCGCCCGATATTATTTTGTACGCGTTGGTACTTTTTATCAACGATTCGTAAAGGTTTGCCATTATTATATAACTTTTAAAATATCTTCAAAAACTTTTTCCGCGCTTTGGTCGGCGTTTATTTTTATAAAAGTTTCGGGGAACTTTTCCGCTAAAGCGAGATAGCCTGCGTAAACTTTTTCGTGAAATTCAAGTCCGCTCTGTTCTATGCGGTCGTTCTTATCCGCGCCGCCCTTACGAGCAAACGCGCGCTTGGGAGGAATATCCAAAAACAGCGTTATATCGGGCGTGCAGTTTTCCGCCGCGTAAGAATTAACCTTATACACGAAGTCGAAACCGAGCCCCCTTGCGTAAGCCTGATAGGCGAGCGACGAATGAATATACCTGTCGCAAACGACGGTTTTGCCCGCGTTTAACGCGGGAATTATAACTTGTTTGACGAGTTGCGCGCGCGAGGCGGCGTATAAAAGCACCTCGGTTTCGTCGCACATTTCGTCGTTGTTTTTATCGAGAATAATACCGCGGATTTTTTCCGAAATAGCCGTTCCGCCCGGTTCACGGGTAAACAGACAGTCCTCGCCCTTTTTGGCAAAATATTCGCGCAATAACTGCAACTGCGTAGACTTGCCCGAGCCTTCGCACCCTTCAAGCGTTATGAATTTACCTTTTCTTTCAGTCGGCATAGTTACTGTAATTCCTTATTACGTAGTCGAGCGCGGTAAGAGCCTCGAACTGCAAATCTTCGTCGTCCTTGGTACAATCAAGCACGCAAAAAGTAAGTCCGTCGGTAGTGGCGTTATTCTCTTCGTCCACGAGCCACCAACTTTTGACTAATTCCTTTTTATTCGTCGCGCCACTATTTAATACGGTTAAATCTATTCCGTAAGCGGTTTTTTCGCGTTCGATTACCTCGTTACCGCTGTACTTGGTGGGCTTGTCCCAGTAACGGTACAAGTCCACTCCCGCGTTTTCGGCTTTTTTAAGTGCGGCGGTTACGCGCGAATACGCCTGTTGAATATGCGATATTCGCTCTATCTCGTTCTTTACGCCCTCACTTTTCTTCTCGTCGGTATTATAGGTCTTTTTATAATTCCTTGCGCTTTTTACGCGTTGAGTTAAAAAGTAGGTCTCCACTTTCGACGCGTTTATTTCGCCGTTTACCGTTCCGTCCGAGGTAAACTTTTTAACGTAACTGCCCGCGCTTTCGATAAACTTAAGCAAGTCGGCTACGTAGCCGCTTTCAAGCACCTGCTCGGCAGTGGTCTTTTCTTTTTCCTCTCCGTCCTCCGCAGGAGTTTCCTCGGCGTTTAATTTGCCCGAATTCATTATCATAACGTCGCCTTCCTTGGTGGTAAGACGAAGATTGAGCATATATAGCGCGCCGTAATTGCCCGCTTTGGTTACGTTGTTAAGTTGGGTCTTTAATACGTCGTAGGAAAGCGAACCGTCTTTCTTCATATCCGAAAGCATATCCGCGTTCGTTTCCGTATCGAAATACACGTCGTCGAACACGACGAAATAGAACTGTTGCCCGTCCGTCGCGCGCGTCGCGCAGGTGGTAAAAGCAAGCATCCATACGAAGATTGCCGCCACCGCAAACGCTATTATTTTTATCCACTCGTAAGAAAGGGTGTTTTTTAATCTTTTACCCGTAATTTTTACGTCCATCTTTTCTCCCGAATTCGGTATTTTAAAACGACCGAATTTGCGTTTGAAAAAAGGGCGTTACGCCCTCTTTATAGCAATTATTTTAATGGGATAGGAGCAAGTCGGCGCAACTACCGTAACGGTTTCGCCCTCTCTGTGTCCTATAAGAGCCTTGCCGAGCGGCGATTCGTTGGAAATTTTATTCTTATAAACGTCCGCCTCGGTCGTTCCCACTAATTCGTACTCGGTTTCCTGCGGGTCGCCGTCCTCGTCGAATACGGTTACTTTCATTCCGACGGAAACCGTGCCTTGGTCGCCGCCCGTCTTGATAATTTCGGCAACTTTGAGTTTTGCCTCTATCTCTACTATTTCGCCCTCGATACGCGCCTGCTCGTTTTTAGCGGCGTCGTATTCGGCGTTTTCGGACAAGTCGCCGAAATCTCTCGCAATTTTAATTCTCTCGGTTATTTCGGGGCGTTTTACGAATTTAAGTTCTTCGAGTCTTTTTTCAAGTTGTTGATAGCCCTCTTCGGTAAGTATTACCTTTTCGCTCATTTATAAACCTCTTTTATTTTTTTGCAATCTTAATAATATTTGCCACCGACGTATAATCGAATAGAGCATATTCGTAAACACCATCGGAATCTGCCTTAATTTTTTCTGCCGCCTTAAATGCGTTTTTTTGCGTCTTATAAACATCATCTAAACCGACAAAATCAATGTTTTCATCCAATAAATCAACTTTACCGTCTACGGAGAGTTCATACCTTGGCAACCTAACGTATTTTTCTCCGTTATAAACGCGCAATTGAGCGCGTACAGACCGGATATTTTTATCCAAACCGAAAATCGGACTATAAACGTAGGCTCTTTCGGCATAAATCGGGTAAAAAACTTCCAACGCCTCGCCCTCATAATCAAAAAGCGACGACGCGTAATCTTCATTCTCCAAATTATATTCTTGCGCCGCTTTACCGTCTTTATCCAACTTATATAGCGCACGGGAATACACTTTTATTGTTTTATTTATGTTTTCAGCGTTACTAACGTTGCTTTTTATTATAGCCGACTTGGAAAAACAACAAAACACAAGTTGCATATCGCCCGTCGTAAAAGGAATCTTTACACCCCTTTTAGCAGTATAACATTTCGGTTTGCTCTGTTTTGTTTTTGCGACGGAAAAGGCGAAAAGATACTTACCGTCAATAACGTTCTCATTATCTGCATCGGTAAACGATTTGCAATCGTCTCCTGCGTTTATCCGATCTTTGAGTACTTCTTTTAAATCGGATATCTCACTCGCCTTGGCGTAAACGCATAAAATATCCTCGTCTGCCGCGCCATAATCGGTAACGAACGTATTGAATGTTCCATTATCATTATCCCATAAACTGCTATATTCAAGTGCCGAGCCGGGCGTATCGTAATTATTTTCAAAACAAAAATTTATTACTCTTTCGGCAACGTTTTCCGCTGCTGCCGTCAACTTTCCTATGTCGTTTTCGGCTATAGTATTATCGGTTTGATCGACACAACCTGCGACAAAGATAAAAACACTCAAAAGAACAAACAGTCCCAATTTCCTTATCAAAAACAATCCCCTCGCTTTTTATGAACGTTAATCGGCTATTTTCTATATGAATACAACGGAATACTCAATTATATATTTGCGACAAATTATATAATGTGTTAAGATTTTCAAATTTATTGAAAAACTGCAGACCACCTTTATTATAGTCGTCCAAATCCATTTTTGTTAACATAATTATTCCATTAGGCAACATATAACTACCATCAGCCGTTATGTATTTTACTTCACTTGAATATATATTGTAAGAAATAATTCCTTGACTTACTGTTCCCAAACAAACTACGCACCTATTAGGTTTATCAATTCTGAACACGTGAGGTTCTTTATTCTTACACCTACATATGGAACAATACCCTTGATGATAAACGTTGTCTAATTTTTTGTAACCAACATAATCATGTATAATATGATAACCACACCCACAAACCTCAACGTTATTTAAAACATAGTTGTCAGAATGTTCTTCATTTAAAGTCCAATTAACAACACCCGCTTCTGTAATTTGGTAACTACTACTAATTACCTTATCCGTCGAATTTTCTCACCAACCAAAATTTGCGTGTATCCCTTCTTCGTCGTAATAGTATGCAACAACAGAGTGATAGTTTTCATACTTACCATTGGTTTCATTATACTGTGCAATGTGTAACATTACCGGTTTATCATTATCTAACTGCGTTTTAGTATAATTATCAAACCACTCTACAACAGCCGGACTTTTAGGGTTATAACTAGAGCCAAAAGATATTGCTCTTCTATACTCAAAAGTGCTAGTATTATTTGCTAACAACCTATCTAGAATTCTTCCATAATCCCACATACCTATTGAACATTTATATTCCTCAGGCGTTCTATTTAACGAGTCATTGTATAAGTCCATCAAATACATTTGGAAGTCTATACTTTTATTATTTTGAATATATGAATATAGATTAGCAGAAGGATATTCCTGTCTTAAAACGCCCGGTGAAACACTCAATGCCTCAATAGTACTATTTGAATTTACGCTTTTCTTTTCATATTCTTCTTGCACGATCGAATCGTTATAAAACGTATCATAGTACGTTAAATATTGAATGAAAGAAACAAACCCACAAGAGCCATGACTATTGATTGGAGAATATGTATATAAATTCTGAAAATAAGTCTTCATATCAGACTTAAATACAGTCCCCTGAGATATAACGGAATTTAGTTCTGTGTTTTCTTTTTCTACGTTTACCTCCCCATCTGACCGAACATAATCGTTGTAAAAGTCATCCTCTGTCATATAGGTATAATCTACATCAAAACTATTATCCACTGAGTCAGCAGCAAAAACAAAAAAATGCCGCATGCTAACACAAGATACCATTAAACATAAAATTAAAATAAACTAACGCTTCTTCACTCTATCCCCCATTATAAAAAAACTGTTTCTTTCAAACCGACGAGAGTTAATTACTAACTCTCGTCGATAAAATCGAAATTACGCTCTTAACACGTATGCAAAACCGTCGTCGTCGCCGCTTTCAACGAAGCCCGTCATAAGCGGATAACGGATAAGACCGTTTTCTTTCATCATCTGTTCGATATACGCCATAGCGCGTTTGCAGTCGGATATATCCGAAACGGTAACTACCGAGGTATATCCTTGTTCCGCCATATACGGCTCGGACGCTTTAAGTCCCGCGGCAAGGTAGTTCATATAGACGAGAACTTTATCGCCGTCCTTGAACATCTTGACGAGCGGCTTATCCTCGCCATCGTAACCTTCAACGTCCGCGAACGAACTCGCATAGGCACGGAGTAACGCGTAATATTCGTCTGCGCCGTCGGCAACCTTTTCGTTATGAATAACGAATTCGTAGCCCTGCGCCCTTTCTGCGGCGGTGCTTGCATACACCACTTGCGGAACGGACTTCATCATGCCGTTGGCGCTCATTGCCTCTTCGATAAGTTCGAGAGCCTCGTCGATATCCTCCTGCGAGCCTACCTCGTAAGCCGCAGGCAATTTATCGCCCTTGACTACGTTATAACCTTTCTCTTCGAGGTCTTCGTACGGAACGTTGAGTTCGAGTACGACTTTACCGTCTTTCTCGGTCAAAGCGCATATGGTTACGTCCTTTTGAGTGCCGAATTCAAGGTCGTCGCCCTTTACGTAGGACGCCGTTTCGGCTTTAAGTCTGTCGAAATATTTAGCGGTTTCGGCGGATTCTTCCGCAGGTTTAACTTCAACCGCAGGCATACTCATAAACGCTGCCTCGGCGTCTTTACGAGCCTGCTCGGCGCGCTCGGCAGCCTCGCGGTGAGCCTTTGCAACCTCTTCGTAGTTCTTCGCCTCTTCGCGAGCCTTACGAACCTCTTCTTCGGCGGCAGCCGCTCTTTTTTCGGCTTCGACTATACGAGCGTTAAGTTCGGCGTTATCGCTTGCCTTGCTTATTTCTTTCTCGCCCTTGTACTTATCTTCGAATTCCTTGATATGAGTTTCTATTATAGCACTTATACGAGCCTCTTCTTCGGCTTTACGTTTTGCCTCTTCCTCTTGCTCGCGCTCGGCTGCCTCGCGGTGAGCCTTTGCAACCTCTTCGTAGTTCTTCGCCTCTTCGCGAGCCTTACGAACCTCTTCTTCGGCGGCAGCCGCTCTGTTCTCTGCCTCGACTATACGAGCGTTAAGTTCCTCGTTGTCGCTTACCTTGCTTATTTCCTTCTCGCCTTTATACTTATCTTCGAGTTCCTTAATGCGTGCCTCTACGATAGCGTTTATGCGAGCCTCTTCTTCGGCTTTGCGTCTTGCCTCTTCCTCGTATTCGCGTTTAGCCTCGGCTTTCGCCTCTTCTTTCGCTTTGCGAAGTTCTTCGTCAAAGTTCCTTTCGTTTACGACGGTAGTAGTTCTTCCGCCGCCCGCAAGAATTTGCGCCAAAGTTTCGTTCTCGGCTCTGATAGACGCGGCAGCCTCGTTATCGCATTTAGCGCGTTCTTCGGTCTTTGCCTGCTTAATGAGAGCCTCTCTTTCCGCCATAGCCTCGTCGAGAGCCTTTCTCGCCTCGGCGGCGTCTTTTTCGGCTTTAAGTCTTGCTTCCTCGTTGCCTTTAGCCATTTCGATTTCTTTAACCGATTGCAACTTAACCTCTTCGGTCTTTCTGTCCTCTTCGGCTTTCTTGGCTATGTAGGAAAGTTTCTCCGCCTCGATCTTTTCGATTTGCGGATCTTTTTGGAGAGACGCAAAGTATTGTGCGTCCGCCGATGCAACCGCGGGATCTACAATCGCTTTCGCTCTCGAATATTGTTCGTTGAGTTTTTCGTAGTCCTCAACCTTCATCCACTTGGCGTAAACGTTTATACTGCCGCGTTTAACGAGTTTGGTTGCGGCAAAGCGATTAGCGCACTTCTTGTCGGTATACCAACCCATAAAGACGAAACCTTTTTTAACGGGGTCTTTCGGGTAAGCGAAATTCGCGCCGTATTTGACTTTTACGGAAGTGTTGTATTTACCGCCTCTCGCGTTGAATACTATCTTGTACTTCTTGTTTTTTACGCACTTAACTATGATAAGCACGATAAGGAACAGTACGAATAAAGCGACCAAACCTATTACCGCCCAGCACGCCCAGTCCCACTTGGCGTCGCCGGTGATGGCTTCAAACGTTAAAAGCCTGCTTACGTCGTCTACTCTGAATTGCATTGTGTTTTCTCCTTCTCCGATCCACTCTATATTTGATATAACTCCGGTAACGGTCGTGTGTTCATAGAATATAACGCTGACTTTCTTGCGATTGTCTTCGGTGTCGGCTTTACCCTTAAGGGTATCCGCCTTAAATTCTATTTTCACGACGAACACCGTCGTTTCATCCGTTTTTAAGTCCGTCCTTACTACGGGACTGCCGTTTACGTCCGGCTCGTATATAGTAAGCGTGAAATAATACCACAAATCGCGGTTTTTGATGATCGTTTTATCTTCTGCCGAAACGCCCTCGCCGCAGTATTTGTCGGGATTTTTAAGCGCTTTGTTTATATTCCTTTCCACCGAGGCGGTCGCGCCCTCGCGAATACCTATATAGGACAGTGCGTCGAACTTTTTAACGGGTTCGCCGCCGTCTTTGGTAACGCAGGTTATCGTTATGACGTAGGGGGCTTTGCCGTCCTCGTCCTTGCTCGAAACGCTCGCCACGTAGTAATAATCGCTTATATTTTCGGAAGAGTTTTCGCCGCTCTTTAAAGTTCCCGCCTTTTGGTAGGAATTTTCGTAAGCCTCGATTATCGAAACCGCGTCGCTGACGGTTACTCCGTCGTACTCGTAAACGCTTTCGTCTGGCAAGCGAATTTCTTTAACTCCGTTCTCGTCCTCGATAAGCGCGAGTTTATCTATGAGTTCCTTCGCCAAACGACGGTTTTCGGCAACGGGTACTTGCCCGCTTAAACCGTAATCGCCTTTATGAGTTTCGTAAGCGGCGGTAACCGCGTCGTTTGCAAACGATTTATAGGAATCTACAAGTCCCGTAATCGCCTCTTGATCCGCGCCGTCCTGTAGGTCCACCGTAACCGTTTTCGCGTCCTTACCTTTTTCGGGTAAAGCGTCGTAACTCACTTCGGTTAAGGCGTAAAACTTTGTGATAGCCTCGTTTATGACTTCGAGTTGGGTCTTCAACTCGGCAACGGTCTTGCCGCCCGAAATGAACGAATTTGCCGCGTCCTTGGCTTTTGCCGCCACCGATTTAACGCTTTCGTACTTTTCCTCGTAAGCGCGGGCGACTTTTTGCATCGCCGTTCTCACGGCGTTTTTGTAGTCGGCGGATTCGGCGACTTCGAGCGTTCTGCCCGCTTTTTTAACTTCGGCCGCTATCTCGTTTTTTTTATCTTCGAGGTCTTCTATTCCGCTTTCGCCGAAAAGCGCGGTTTCCACGTCGGCTAAATCGTATTTAGCACTGAAATAAATTACCTCGTACTCTTTAAGTTTGTTCAAAAGCGGATTAAGATATTCAAGGTCGTAATCGCGCGTTTCGTCTTGCAAACCTTTAACGGTTTTCTTGCTTTCGGTTATTCGACCGTTAAGGTAGCCATAGCCGAAACCGTAAGGCTCGCTCGTACCGTTCAGATAACCGTCCGACAAGGAAAGACCGTAGATAAACTTATTTTTCTCGGCAGATATTTTCTTCGAGTGGTTTAAGTAAAGGTCGCCGTTTGCAGCCTCGTCCATCGCGTTGCACCATTCGTCTACTTTCTCGTAGAATTTAAGCGCGCCCGAGAAACCGTTGTTGCCGCTAAAAAATTTATTTACGACGTCGGTATAATCGCCGCCTGCCGTTTCCGCAGCCATTACCGCTTTTTGATAGTCCAAATCAAGAATATCAAGTACGGTCGAGCCTTCATACTCGCGGTTAAGTTGATATTTTTCTTCATATCCGCTTATTTGTTGCCGCACCTGCGTATGTAAACTATCGACTTCCGCCCAAGTCGTTCCTTCCGCGCGCGCGTTTAGCGGGGCAAACCCGAACAACGCCGCCATAGCAACGAACACGAACGCGAGAACGGTCAAAGCAAGCGTATTTCGTTTTTTCTTTTTCTCGTTTATCACCGCAATCGAAACTCCGAACACAAAATTTTAGGTCTTTTCTTAATAACTAATCTTATATACACTAATATAATAACACATTAGCAAAAATATTTCAATTAAAAGAACAAAAAAATTGTAATTTTTTTTGAAAAACCTAAAATTTTTTCGCGATTTTTGCCCCGAAAACTACTGCGTTTGCCCACCGATTTTTGCTTAAAACGGGCAAAAATCGCAAAAAGTCCGCATATAAGGCGATTATTAAGTATTTAACGCTTAAATCGTCGGATTTTGCGCGTTTTTTACTGCCGTTAAATGAAATTTTGATAAAATAAAGTGCGTCATAATACGCGCCGTCGGCTCTTCGGGGGAACGGTAAAAAGTACCGTCATATTGAGCATTAGCGAAATATCCCACGACTAAAGGGAATAGTATATGCCTTACGGAAACCCACCCTCCCGGGAGTTTGCTTCGGTCGTTTCACTCCCTCGCAAAGACACGTTGTCATTGCGAGCCGCAGGCGTGGCAATCCCACTGAAAA
>CAVLAV010000001.1:0-32789 GCA_963660735.1 bacterium | reverse complement strand
CCTATCACCATACCCGCCACCACGTAAGCCGTTACGTTTGGCAGTTTTAAAAGTTTTGTTATGCGCGTTGCCAAAAAACCTGCGGCGAGTATTATCGCTATAGACAATACCACCACCGAAACGGGCGACGTGCTTTGTAATTTTTCGTAGAACTTATCCACGGCAACCCCCGTATCCGTCCGAAAACGGTTATATTGCCGTACTTTAACACAAAAAATCGCGTTTGTCAAGAGAAAAAGTCAAAAAACGTGTGATTTGTCAAACATTTTTCAGTAGTTTTTAGAAAATTTTTGAAATTTTTTTTAGAAAGTGCCAAAAGCACCGAAAAAACGCAATAAAAAAAGCCTTTAAGCCTCTTCATTATACCTTTTCCGCAGAAAAAAGTCAAACGTATCGCTTAAAAGCCTACGACAAAACACTCCACCGCCGTGGAGTTCGTTTCTATATTCAGTTGCAACGGTTATGCCGACTTTTTAAGAAAACGAATTTTAATTTCCTTATCGTTTTCGTCCTTAAACCCGTTTTTCTTATAATCTTCCATAAGTTCGGCTCGCTTTTGCAACGGCGTAAGCCAGACGCGCTTTCCCTCGCGATTTCTAAGCGACGAGTGCGGTCGATTATTGTATCGGTTAAGCCATTCAGCCATTTTTTCTTTCAGTTCCTCGAACGTGGAATATTGCAAGTGATTATAAAAACATTCTTGGTCGGTTCTGTGCGAGCGTTCGACTTTTCCGTTATGGCGCGGTGTGCGAGGCTTTATAAGTTTATGAACAATGTTGTATTTCATTAAAAACTGGTCTACTGCGTTTATCGTTGTTTCTTTTGCGTTCTTCGGTGGGGTAAACTCTGTTCCGTTGTCTGTCTGAACGATTGCAGGCAGATACCCGAAATATACGAACGCTCTTTTTACAAAATCTACGGTCGAAAATGTACTCTGCTCTTTGTACGGATAAATAAACCTTTCGCGGGTAGCCTCGTCAATCATTGTGTACTGAAAGTCTTTCTCGTGCTTAAATTCGCCCGTTTTACATTCTTTCGGAACGACTTTCACGTCCATTTGCACTTTTATACCGAACATTTCAGGCGTATTGTATGGCTGCTCAACGTATTTTTGCACAATCTCTTTCGGCTGGCGTATTCCGTTTTTAGAAACGAAACGCCAAAAACCGAAATACGTTCTTGAATAGGCGAACTCGCTGCGTAAAACACCGTAAGCCTCCGCATAACTTATATCGGGGCTTTCCTCAAATATTTTCTTTATGTGTTCGATTTCGATCTGGGTATGAGCCTTAGGGCTCGGCGTATGCGGAACGGTCGAGCCGTTTTGCAGGCTTTCCAGCGTTCCGTCATATTTTGCTTTCCACCGCCATAAAGTACGCTCGTCGCATTTTGTCAGATATGCAACTTTCGTAATATCTTTCTTGTCTACAAGCCACAATTTGAGAGCGTGCTTTTTCTGGTTAGCGGTAAATCTCATACCCCTCATATATTTTCCCTCCGTCGTGAAAGTACCGCTATTATACCACATTGTCTAACATTTTTCAACTCGTTTCCTTTTAAGAGAAAAATCTCAAAAAATAAAAAAACAACAATCATTCTCCCGTCGTTGTGCTTTACGCGCGCGTGAGCGCGGGTAATTCTATCTACCGATCAATACACGTTAGTGTATTTTATTTATATTTATATTTTCTTTTGATTTTGATTTATATTTGTATCGTTTTGTATAATTTTGTATTACAAAAGAATATCAAAAGCAAAGCAATTCTATTTCATTTGAAATACAAAAGTATAAGGTTTGTATAGCCGAAAAAGTCAGGAAATAAAAGGGGTTTTGCGATTGTGTAAAATTTTCACACTTTGTTTCGTAAAATTTTCATTGCAAAAAATCAAAAAAAATTTCGCACCCCGAAACAATTTTTATTTTTCAAAAAATTTTCTGAAAAAACTTGAAAAAAATTTTTAAGTTTGAAAATTTTCTTTTTCAGCGTGTTTATCCACAATAAAAAGGTACAACTTTTCGGGCTGTACCTTTTATTTTATAACGTGATATTTGCTGTTTCTGGCGGCTTTTCAGACGGCGTTTCTTCCCCGTTTTCAGGCTCCGTCGGCTCGTTATTTTTGCCCGCGCCGCCCTTAAAATCAATCGGCGTAAGTTTAACGTATTCGAGGAAATGTTGCATAAGGTCTATCTGGTCGCGCATATATTCGACGGTATCGACGACGATATTTTCAAAGCCCATTTTATACCCGAAAACGCCTTGCATTGACACGGCAAACAGTTTGAGTAAACACGCCGCAAACGTCGCCCAGTTCGGCGTTATAATGACCTCGCAAACGATTATAGACATAAGCACCGACGTTATAAGCGTCGTTACGAATTTAATACCGAAATTCCACTTTTTCTTTGTCTGCGGGTTCATTCCGAGCGGGCTGCGCTTATTATTTCCCCTGCCGCGCTTGAAAATCATATCTGGCGTAAGCGTTATGGGTTTTACCTTATTCGCACTTAAAATCGTGTCCGCTTTCATTTTAGATAACTTGTTTTCGGCTACGAGTTTGTCGAGCGTTTCCTTGTCTTTACCTAAATAATTTTCCTTATATTCGGCATATTCGATACCAACGTCGGCAAGAATGGTCGCTCTCGTCAGTTCGAGTTCTTCCTCGACGTAATGCTGGCAAAATTCAGGCAATCGCCCCTGCATTTTGTTTACGGCGATTTTATTTTTCACGCCGTCGTAATCGTCCTGCGTATTCAAGAACGTTTCGGATTCCTTTCCCGCTTTCGTTCCACTGTCCGAACAGTTCAAATACATACTGTACGAGCAGAACAGTAAAACAAAAAACGTTAAGCCGAGAGCCGTCCAGTCTGCAAGGCTGGAAAATTTCAGGTCGGTGGTAAATGCCACGATTACCACGAACATTATAAATACGCTTACGAAAATACCCGTGTTCCTGAGTAGTTTCTGAAACACGGTCTTTTTCGCGCTCCGCGCTTTGATTATGCGTTTATCCAACGGCTCTTGCGGCGTAGGCTGTTTTCTTTCAATCGTCTGCATTAGCCATTACCTCCCGCGTTATCTGGTGGCGATATAAAGCCCGTAGCAGGTGCATTGTCGCTTTTTTCAATACTCTCACCCAATTTGTACAGTCCTGCGCCTGCGGCGTTGCTTGCCGCACCTACGGCGGCTACAACGAGCATTTGTTCTATTATCTGATACAGCCCCCAAAGCGCAACGAAAAGTATTACCCACATTACCCAGACGGCAGGTGTTTTTATTTTCTGCTTAAAAACAAGCAAAAGCGGAATAAGCGAAAGCAGCGCAAGAACGACAAACACACCCGATACGGTAGCCCCTGAGCCTTTATTTACCCACATAGGGAAATAAGCGCAGGTAGCCGCCAGCGGTGCGCCAGCGTCAAGTACGATAACGCTTGAATAGCGAATTATTTTGCCTTTCGTGCTATTTTTCATATCACACCTCCGCGTCGCCGCTTGCCTCCGTATCTTCAACGCTTGTTACGTCTTTCAACGCTCCGACATACTTTAATTGCACAAGGTCTTTAATCGCTTGCGGAATATTTTTGTTGTTTGCATAAACGGCTGAAAGAATATCCAGTACAGCCTTGCTGTATGTAATCATTTCCTGAAACTGCGGACTGCGTTCAAGTTCTGTTTTCGTAAGTTCTTTTACATAAATCTCAAAGTCGTTGTATTTTTCAATTAGAGTATTTGCCGCCTTTATCACTTCCGCGTTGCTTTCGGTATTCGCCGCCGTTTCTGCCTGAATATCCGATTTGTGCCGTTTGTTGTCTTTAATTTCTTTTTTCAGACTGACAATAACGGCAAATATCGTACCTAAATTGGTTGCGCTTAGTAGCGGTACAATGTTTTCCTTGCACCACGCAAAGATTTGCCCGAAAAAAGTATTATCTTGCGTCGGTTGTTCGTCTGCTTGTTCTAAGGCGGCACTTTCCGTTGCGGTTTGCGTTTCGGCGGCATAAGCCTTATTCGCGGAAACCGAGCAAAAAAAGCACACGCAAAAGAAAAGCACAACCGCAAGTAAAAGAATGATATAAATGCGATTTTTAGTTCTGATTTTCATAGATTACCTCCGTTATTCAAAGTCGTAACCCTCGATAAGCCTATCGAGTTTTTTCACAATTTTTGACTGTTCGTTGTTCAGGTGGGCAATGTCGTTTTTTATGTCCTGAATTTCCGAGAGAACAGCAATTATTTGCAGCGGCGTGTCTACGCCGTTCGGGCAGCAAATTACTTTGCCGTCAATACGTTTTACATAGATACTTTCACACGCGTATTTCGGCGCGTCTGGCTTGCCGTTTAGAACAACGACGGTACATTTTACAATGCTGTCCAGAAAGTCCGCAGGAACGCTGCACGTTCCCTTTTCAAGCACGCGATAAAGACTATCACAGCCCGCATTTTCAAAAACTGCCGTCGCCCCGTCTGGCGCGCCTGTAAACGTGATAATAAGTTCGTCTGCAACGACTTCGGGCTCTCTTGTTAAAATAAAGCCCTTTTTAACAAATTCAATGAGTTTGTATTCCATTTTCATAGCGTGCCTCTTAATTGATTACGAAATAATCGTCGCTGAACTCGTTTCCGTTCGCGGTTATTTCTTCGTAAGTTTTGCCGTCAAGGTCGTTTACCCAGATTTCAAGCGCGTCGTCGCGCTCTCTTTCCGAGAGAAACCCCTGCGCGATTTGCGCGTTCGCCTTTTCAAGCCACTTTTGCTTACTGAAACGTTTTGCTGCCATTTTAATTTACCTCCATAATAGATTTAAGCCGCTGACAATACGGCTGCGTTATGCGCCATAAATTTACACGCATTGCCTTTTGTGATAACGGGCTTTATATTTTCGACGTAATACTTCTTGAAATTGATACGTTTCGCCCAGCCCATATACGATAAAAACCTCATTACTTGCCTTAATCTCACACCGAAACGTTTTATTTTTCGGACGGCGCGGGTTAGTGAGTAAAACATTTTCTTTCTTAAAACGGTGTATTTCCCGTAAAATCTGTAACCGACAAAATCAATAGGTCGGCTGCCGAATTTCCAGATTTGCCAATCGTGTTTAAGTTTCAAATTTTCTTTACCCAAACTTTTATCGAACGCGATTTTTGCTTTATGCAATTTCCTTTTGTTCGCGTCCAGAAACACAATGTCGTCCGCATATCGCGCATAATGCTTAATACGCAAATCTTGTTTCGTTTCGTGGTCGAAACGTTGCAAGTAAAAATTTGAGAATGCCTGCGAGGTGTAGTAACCTATCGGCAAGCCTGCACCTCCGTTATCGAGTATTTCGTCGATAAGTTTCAATACCTTTTTATCTTTAATTACACGGCGAAATTTTTGCTTTAACACCTCAATATCTACCGATTCAAAGAAATGGTGTATATCCGCTTTCATAACGTATTTTATACGTTTATCTTTCTTAATGAAATGCTCGATTGCTCTCTTTGCCGCAAGTGTTCCGCGATTTTTGACAGAACCGCAGCAGTATCTATCCATTCCGCGATTTATTATCGGCTCGATTACTTGCATAAGTGCCCAATGTATAATCTGGTCTGGATAGAATTTCGGCACTTTTATATGCCTGATTTTCTTATGCTCCCGCCGAGTTTTTAATATCGGCGGGGCAAAATAGTAATTTCCGCTGATTAGTTTTTCTCGTATTTTATCCGCATAACGTTCGGGGTTTTCCGCAGCGTCTTTAATAATTCCACGCTTCGATTTTTTATTTTTCGTCGCATTATGTATGGCTAAAATAATGTTATCTTTCGACACTATTTTTTCAAATAAATATCCTGTTCGTTTCATTGTGTCCTTTATTTTTCAAAGAGTCTTTGTTGCTGCCTTATGGTGTTTCAAATTCTTTCGACTTACTAAACCACACTCTTTACGGCTATTTCTGACCAAGTGGTCTGTGAATTATAAACCCTGTTTTTATTCCTTTTGCAACAAATTCGCCCGCCGATGTTCGAGTTCGCGTTCGACGCGGTGTTGTTCCCATTCCAGTTCCAGAGCCCCGCATTCGCGCCGTTATTCCAGTTCCCGCCGCAGTTCAACACGGCTGTGTTCGGTTTATAACCCCATTTTTATAGATAACTGTGAGAAAAATTTTTCTTTTTTCGGGGGAAGTTTCCCCCGTTAGCCCCCTCAAAGAGGTTTATAACAAAGACGCCCGCCGATGTCCGAGTTCGCGTACGACGCGGTGTAGCGCCCATTCCAGCCCCAGAGCCCCGCAAGCGCGCCGCTATACCAGTACCCGCCGCAGAACAACACGGTGCCCGTGTTGTTGACGTAATAATAGTCGCTATAATACGTCGTACTGCTCGCGCCTATCGCGGTTGCGTAACCTAAGAGAGGGTTTTTAGCAAACGGCGTAACCTCTTTCAAATAACCCTCAGACATAAGTCTGTCGCCCATATAGGTATAAGGCGCGTCGTGTTTATCGTCGGCATAAAATTCGGGATCTTCGCAGACATAAATTTTTTCAACGTCAAAATTGATACCGTCGCACCATTTCCAGACATTGCCGAACGGGTTTTCGATACCTCTATACTTGCAGGCGTGCTTACCGTCCGTGTTGCAAGTCGCGCAGTCCTCAACGTGGTTAGTATTCCACGAGCCCGACGCGGTTTTTACAAGGTCGGTATGCCCCGTAACAAGCGCGGCGGTATTCGAGCCGTCCGTCCAGCCTTGCATTACGCTCTGCGAGTTCGTGGTTGCGAACTCAATCATAAACAATTCTTTAATGATTGCGTCAATTAAAAAATCGTACTGCTGGTAGCCCTTACCCACGTTACGGCAACGCGTTCTATACGTTCCTCTCGTAATATTTACGAGAACGGTCTGCCCCGATTTCGACTTAACTTTCGCATTGCTTGCGTCGTAATTTGTATCACCCGACGCAACCGCAGAACCCTCGTATTTTCCGACAAGGATATAATCGAGTTCATTGCCTTTTCCGTCAACAAAAAGAGTTCCGAACCCGTCGTAACGGCAACCAGAAATTTGGTGTTTGTAAGAGCCGTCGTCGTTTTTCGTGATTTTGGTATAAAATTTCGGTATGCGAATAAACACGTTTCCGTATTCGTCCACAACCTCTTTCATTTCACACCACGGGAAACACTTGTCGAAGTCGCTCGTGATTTCACTCACGCCGCGAGCATAAGAAAGCCCCGCCGCAGCGTCCGTTCTGGTAAGCGTGGGCGTAGAGTTCCCCACGCCGTCAACGCCATAGATTTTTGTTTTTTCTAATAACATTGTTTGTCCTCCTGTTATTATTGATTGTTATTTTCAAGGCTCGTGAGCCTATCTTTGATTGATTTAATTGCTTTGTCGATTTCGCCGCCCTTTGTATAGCCAGCGGCTTTTTCAGCCTCTACCGAGTAATAAGACGAGCCGACGCTCTGGTGTTCGTTTTCTATCGTTACTCTCAATTCCTGACAAGCGTCGGAAACTTTCTTATTGATTTCTGTATTCGAGTAGGTTTCCGCTTTTTTGTAAACGTCGCCGCTTGCGGCAGCCCCTACGTCGGCGGCAGTAAGTACAATATCCGCAGTAAGCGGCTTGCCGTTGATTTTCCTGCTATCCGCAACGAGCCCGCTTATAAGCGAAGAAACGTCGATATTTATAACGTTGCCGCTTTGCAACGTAAGAGTTAAAATTCCGTTCTTATACGAGCCGTTGGATATAAGGCTTTCGATAGGCAAATCAACCATACCCGAACTTAAAACTTTGCCCTCGCTGTTTTTAAGGGATATGGTAAGTTGATAATTCGACGTGTCGAGTGATACATCGACGCTAAACCCAGCGGCGGCAAGCAGGTCGTCGTATCGCCTGAATTTTCTGTCGATACCGCCGCCCTTTGTGTAGTTTCGCGCGTGTTCCGATTCTTCTGCCCAAAAAGCCGCGTGAGCGTAAATTTCTTTTTGGTCGATTTCGCTCATTGAATACGTTTCGCTTTTCTTGTAAGCCCCCACGTCGGCAGCGGAAAGCACAATGTTACCGCTAAGCGGTTTACCGTTTATCGTTCGGGTTTCGGAAACAAGCCCGTCGATAAGGTCGGATATATCAATTTCAATAGAGTTATTATCAACCCCCTCTTGATTATTTCGGAGCGTTAAAGTGAGTTTTTTCGTCGCCGCATTATAACTGCCCTTAATAATCATTTGTTCGAGCGGTAAGTCGATTTCCTTACTTTCGCTTAAAACAGTACCCTCAAAGTTTTTTAGTACCGCTTTCATTTTGTAGGTAGATTTATCTATCGAAAGGTCAATCTGCGAGCCGAGCAATAAGTCCTGCGTGTCCGTGTAGCCCTTATTCGTCGCGCCGTTTGCCTCCGTGGGAATTGCACAAAAAAGTTGATTTTTCGCGTTATAGAGCGGAATTGCGCCAGCAAGAGGGCTTTCTGAAATAAGAACGGTAGCCTGCGAACCGTCGGGCATAATTATGTAAGCCCGCTTATATGTGTTTGTAGCAGTTACTTTATCGAGTTTCTTGCTTTCAAGAGTCGCAATATCCGTATCGTTACTTATTATTTGTGCGGCAAGACTGTTTATAATCACTTGCAGCGTTTGTTTCGTCGTTGCCGACGCAGTGGGATAAAGTTTAAGAATTTTATTTGCAAAATCGCCGCTTATGAACGCCTCGGTAAGGTCTTTCAGTGTTTTTACGCCGTAATCGTCGAGAACAACGCGGATATAACTTTCTGCGTCCTCGCCGCAGATTGCGTCTTGAATTTCATTGATTTTACCAGCCAGAAACGTGGCAAGTTTATCGAACCACAGTTTTAATTCCGTCGGGGATAACCCGCCTTGTCCGTATTGCGAAGAATTGTTCGGACGCGTTGCTAACGCCTGAACGCCGTTTTTCGTAATCTGCGTAGCGGTTATTTTTTGTAAAGTTTTTGTTTCGCTCATATTGTTACCTCGCTTATTCTTTGTATCGTCCAGCCACTCTGTATCTGAACGAAACGTAATAGAGCGCAAACGGTTTCAGATACTCGTCGGAATAAATAAAATACTGCTTTTCAACCCATTGTTTCTCTTTTTCTTTTACCGCAAAAAGGCTTTGCTCGGTAGTATTGAAAGAGAAATCGGAAAAGTCCATATCTTCAAACGAAAACAACGCACTGTTGATACGCGCTATTTGCTTATACGGAGTTTTGTTTGTTCTGACTTTAATCTTTGCGGCAGAATTGCGGAAAGACTTTGTTTTTATAACCGTAGAACGCTTTATCGTGGTTTTTGTAAGGTGCGGAATTTGACAGTTATCCATAAGCGTGGCGCACCCGCTGAAAATCGTTCTTTCGTCGAAATTGTATGTTTTCGGCGGCAATTCGCCGTCGTCGTTCCTTTGGTCGAAATTAAAAGAACATACAACGCCGTTTACGCAGCCAAAGAACAAATTATCGTCTATCGAACTAAGCGTAGTTGCTTTTTTGAAAACGCCGCCCGTGTAATTGCCGTATTCTTCGCATAAATACAAATGCCTTTCTTTAACCGTATTCGTGAAAATATCAACGACTTCGTGAATGGTATAGAATATATTTACCTGTATTTCCATACCGTTGAAATTCGCCGTTACAAACTGCGAATATACCTGACGGCTTTCGTTTCCGCTGTCGTCTGCCGAATTTGCAACCGTACCGCGCAAATCTTTCGTTTCGTCCGTATCGGAATAATATACCGCCTGTGCAAGTTCTATATCGTACTCTATATCCTCGTGGGTTATCTTTATATCTTTGAACTCGGTCGGCAAAATGCTTGAATAGTGATACTCTTTATATTGTCCGTCATAAACGCCGATACCCTCTAAGTAATACCACTCGTATTGCAATGCGCCTGTTTCGTCGGCGTATTTTTGTCTGCTGTCGGCAAGAAAAATGTTTCCGTCTACCAAAAGACACAAATAGCCGCCCCACTCTTCAAGTACGCAATTTTTCAGTTCGGAATTAACGAGTTTTGCGTCGATAAGGTAAGACCTATGCTCGTTCGCTCTTTCGGACGATATTTTTAACTGTGAAACGCCCTCAACGCCGAGCCGAGAAATAAAAATCGGATCGTCAAGGAAGTTGCAGCACGCCCCGACGCAACCCAGTCCAGATAAGCCCTGAACGGACGGATAAATGCGCGGCAGTAAATTTTGACTGCTGTCTGTCGCAGTATGAAAATAAATCGAACTATCCTGTTGTGTGTCCGCTTTAAGCACCATAAGCGTATCAGAAACGCACATAATGCCCGTTATGGGCGATAACCCCACACCGTCCTGCATATAATTGAGAATGCAGAAATAAGACGGATCTGCGTAGCCCGTACTGTTCCTGCCGCAATAAAAAACGTAATTCGGATAATCTGGGTTTCCCGTGCAGAAAACCCTGCCGTCATAAGTCGTACAAAGCGTACACTTTGAAATCAATTCCGAAATATCCGACATATTATCGGTTACGCCGTCTATTGACGTATATACTTTTGACGCTGTTATTTCAATGCCCGCATAACCTTGTTCGTAGCCCGAATTTTCGGGTTTTGCGGGAGCGGCGGTAAAGGTTATTTTGCCGTTTGTAAGGTCTACCGTATAATCGGTACCTACCGTTTTTGTCGCACCGTAAACTTTAACGGAAACGACGGAATCGAGATTGTTCTCGTTCATTAAAAATTCTTTCGTCGTTCCGTCGGCAACAAACGTATGCTTAAATTTCGGCGTAAGAAGATTGCGCTGTTCGTACTCTGTGCCTATATCCGCATTTGCGCCAGCGGGAATTATGCCGATATACGTTGTCGGAATATACGCGGAATTTTTTACCTGCGAAATACTGCTGCCGTCGTATACGAGATAATTTTTCCCGTCCAGAATATACAGCCTGTTATTAAAAACAAAGTGCTGACTCTTATGTTCGTTCATAGACGAAAAAAGCAAGTTGCTATCCTTTGATACGCCCTCATAATACGAAATATCGAGCATTTCCTCTGCAAGCAGTTCGGAACTTACGATTTCCAGCGTCTTGCTTGACGCTGTATATTTTGAAATATTGAGCGTAATATCCTCGCCCGTTTGCCTATGCAGACCGATTACAGCCTCGCAAGAAAACGGCAATGTAACGTTGAAAGTCTTAATCGTCGTACCGTTTGTTTCAACCTCTGAAACAGGCTCTGAGAGCGTTATTTTGCCCGCCGTCGGCACATTCATTGAGAGCGGATAATTACGCCACAAATAAAGGCGTTTGCCGCTGTGAACGAGCACGCTTGTTTTTACTGTATCGTCCGATTTATGCTGAAAATAGATAATGCCGTAAATTTCTTTTTCGCTGGTTTCCGTAAATAAGCCAGTCGCTTTTCCGTTTGCGTCGATTGTCGGTTTTTTCGCAAAATAACAGCGTTTACGAAAGCCTGCGACGGTTTCCAGCGCAACGCCTTGCTTACTGCGATAATCTTTGTACATATTTACGGCATAAGCAAGCCGCGACGAGTTTACTTGCGTATGGTCGTTGGAAAAGTCAACGCCCCTGAAACTGCCGTAATATCTGTTATATTCAGTCGTTCCTTTGCTGAGATTTTCCTTTGTCTTAAATGAATACGCCATACCTTACCACCCGTTTCTGTTCCTGTAAACGATAGGCTCGAATTTCTTTGCGGTAGCATAAATTTCGGCTGCCTGTTCGCGGTAAAGCGAGAGATAATACTCTGCCTTGGTCGGCTCGTCGTCAACCCAGATATAAGCCGCCACAAGGTTAGGTAAAATCGCGCACAAATCGTCGTCAAGGTCGATATTCGTCGTTTCCGTATCTTCGTCTTGATTGATTGACGCGATTTTTTTGTTATACCTAACGCGATATAAGCCTCTAACAGACGCGGGAATAAGGAGCGTTTTGTCGCCAGAAACAAAATAATCTGAATCGAGCAAAAAACCCTTACTCTGCCCCGCGTCCGCTATCGGAGGACGCACAAACGAGGCGAAATCGTTTGCGAGGCTAGTAAAATCATAAGCAACGTATTCCGAAAATGCGGGAATATCCGCTGCTTTATCAGAGCGTAATTTATCATACATTGCAACGTTTTTTACCTGATAAACGTAATCGCCAGCAAAGCGCAGGCGCACTGTTCCAGTATAAAAATCGCTGCCGTCTTTGATAAACCCTCTGTATTCGGTAAAACTGCCGTCGGCACTCGTGAGAGTTTCCGAGCCGATTACAGCCCAGTCGTCGTCGGCAATGTGTTTTTCGATAATCATAGTTCCGTTACCGTTGCACTCAAAATAATAAGCCTTTGCGCCGTCGGCAACGAAAATAAGAGCCTCGTCGTCATTACTGACGGGCTCGCCCTTGTCATTTCCGAGTAAATTTTCTATCGGGAAATGGCTTAATTCGTATACTTTTGTTTTCGGTCTTAACCGATTTATCTGAATAACAGCCCTGTTTACGGCTAAGTAAAATCTGTCGTTATCTTCGAGCGAGGTTTCAAAGCCTAACTGCGCTACGGAATCGTAGAGTTCTTTTATGGTCATTACAAAACCTCCTGTTAAAATATTTTCAGACGGGGCTCGTATCTCATAACTACAAGCCCCGCTGAAATTCTAAATCGCAGTGTTGCAAAGCGGGGAACGCGCGGGCGACTGCGAGTTTAGGTTAAGCAAGTGCCAAATCGGTGGCGTTGGTAACTGCGGACGAAGATTTGACGGCAAGCAAAATGTGTTTCCAGTTCGAGAAACCTATACCCATACGGCAGTAACCGTTGTAAATAAGGTTACGGGTATGAATATCAACCTCGCTCTTAATATCGAGCGCAACGCGGTTGTAGAACATATTGCCGAGCAAATTCTCGTTTGCCTCGGAGGACATAAGCATAAATCTGTCGTCGTCGGTTTCCCAGCCGTCGAGAATTACGATAGTCCAGTTGCCGTACTGCGTATTGATATCGTTGTAGTCCGTACCAGTCGTTCTTTCCGAACCGATAACCTTTTTAACGTCGATTTCGAGTTCGGGGCGGTTGGACGGTAACACGATAATATCGGGCGTATAGCCGAGCGTTTCGCCGTTTTCGTCCTTAAAGTTACGCATTTTGTTCGCGAGAACGCCGAGAGATTTTTCAAGTTTCGCGGTATCGCCGCAAAGTTTATCGTCGTAATAGAAATTCGACTGCGTTTTGCCTTTGAATTTCGTTGCGGCGTATTTATGTGCGTTGTGGAAAAGCGGCAAGCCGTCGCCCACGGTTAAATCGACGGTAGCCTTGTTAAACGTGCCGCTTGCGCTCGTGCCGTGCGCCAAAGCCCACGCGCCGAGTTTAACGCGCGTTCTGTAATACGAACGGATAAACCCTTTCGGTCTGTTTCTGAACTCTGCGGGAAGTCCGAATTTCGCGTCGTCGAGCATTTCCTTTGTGATAGTAAACTCTTTCATAAAGGGAATATGCTCAATCGTCTTTTTGAAACCACCCTCAGGCGCGTCGTTTTCCGCACCCGCACCCTCTTTCGCGCTCTGGAATAAACCGAAATCGCCTTGTCCCATTACGGTTTCGGCGTAACGTTTCGATTTTTCGACGTTGTAGAGAACGTCAAGCAGGGTTTTCTTTTTTTCGAGGTCGTTGCTCTCGTTTTCGATAAGTGCTTTAATCGGGTGTTCAAACTTTCCGATATACGGATCGTTCGCGCCCGCAAGTTTAGAGAAAATAATACTCATTTTATATGCCTCCTGTAAATTACTCGAAGATTACTTCGATTTCGTCGCCAGCGGCAGTTTTCGCGTCGAGAGTATCGACAACGGTCGCAACGCCGCTGGTGGTTACGTCCGTAACGCCTAAACCGTTACTGTCAACGGTTACTTTGCTGCCGAGAACAACCGCAACTGCCGTACTGGAATAAGTTACGGGAACAGCAAAAACCATATTTTTTGCAATTCTGTAACAAGGCAATTTTTCAGCCCCAGACGCGGGCGCGGTATAATCTTTCGCCGCAATGTGAGTAGGTTTCGTGGTACCACTGGCTTTCGTCAGTTTCCCGCTGGAAAGAACGAGTGCCTCGCCCATAACGAAACTTTCGCTCGCGGTTACGGGCAAAAGTTCCATTTCGGGGACATTCATTCTGCCATTGATAATTTTTCTAAGATTAAACATTGTGTTTGCTCCTTATAAAGTTTTTTTGTAAAGTTGGATAATCTCTTTATCCGTTTTGCGCGGGAACATTTCCCGCCACTCTTTGAGAGTAGATTTCGGCATTGTAATGCCGTCGCCCGCTGCCTTTTTCGGCGCAACGGACGTTATGTGATTTTTGCCGTCGTTTGCCGCTTTTTGCGTTGCCGCCGCGGACTGTTTCGCCCTTACGTCGTTACCTTTAACTGCCAGATATGCGGTTTTTGCGTCTATTCCGCTATCTCTGAGCCGTCCGAATTTCGCAAATTCGTCGATATTCGTAAAAGCGTCTTTAATCTGCTTAGTTTCAAGCAGGTCGGGGAACGATTTTTTTAATTCGGCAAGGTCGTTTGCCGCGAGAGTTTCAAACTTTTGCCGTCTGAGAGTTTCGCGCGCCTGTTCGACTTCTGCCGCGTCGTTCTTCGTCTTGCGGTATTCTTCAAGGCTTACGCCGTCCGATTCCGCTGCCGCTTGCTCTAATGCCTCCTCAACGTTATCACCGTCAACCTTAATACCGAGTTTTACCAGCGTTTCCTTTGCCTGAGCGCGGAATTTACTGTTTTGTTTTTTAAGGCTTGCTATGATAGCGTCTTTTTCGTCCTGACTGTCGGCGGCGGTGCTGTTGTTATCTTCGCCGCTATCGTCCGAGCCGCCGTTTTCGTCGCTTTGCTCGTCCGAGTTTTCGGATTCGTCCAGTTCGTCGTCCTCGTCAAGATCTACCTCGTCGTCGGTATCTTCGCTTTCGTCCGTTTCCGATTCTTCGTCGGCAGCCGCACCGAGTTCCTCGTCTGAATCGCCGTCAAGGTCAAAATTCTCGTCGTTCTCGATTTCCTCACTGTCGTCGGTATCTTCACCGTCTAAAAGCGATAAATTCTTTTCGTCAATTTCGCCAGCCATTTATGTGTTCCTCCTTTGGCTTATTTCGATTTCTTTCCGTTTCTAAGGTCGGAGCCTTTTACGACCGTAGCCTTAGGCTGGTCGGTTACGGGCTTAGGTGCTCTGATAATGCCACCCTTGTTAGTGGCGTAGGGGTTTCCCTTATTTCCGCATTTTTGCATAACTAACAACCTCCTTTTAAGAATTTTTTATTAAAAGAAAATGAGCCCCCTAATCTCTTACTGGCAAGAGTGGGGGCTCAAATCTCTTCGGACTTTGGCACTAAATGTGTGTATGCAATTTTTGCTAATCGGCTTTTATGGAATAAATACGCCCGCAGAACTTACAGACAACGGTTATTCCCTGACATTTACTGCCTTTCGTAAAACCGACTGCGTGTATCGTCTTTTTACAATGCGGGCAAATCGCCTTTTTTACCTCTGTATCTTTCGGTATTTCTTCAAGTTGAAAAGACATAATGCGCTCCTTTACACCGTTTTGCATTGTAATTATATCATACTATTTACTCAAAATTGTACCCGAAAAATATTACTTTGCCCCAGCACGTTTATCTTTTCAAGCGTTTTAATGAGAAAACGGCAAGTTTAACATTGTTAGACACCCGCATTTTCATTGCAAATATTTTATCGTTATGCTATAATAGAGTAGCCAAATAACTTACAAAAGAATAAAATCGCACTCTTTCTACACTGAGAGAGTGTAACTTGCGTTATTTTTTGCGCAACAACTCTATTCCTAATTAAATTTGATAAAAACGCAGATTTTACGGGATAGAGTTACATACATATATCTTTGTAAGTTGTTTGGCGACGACGAAGTTTGCGTTTTTTGTGCGCTGACTTCGGTCGGCGCACTTTTTATTTTAGGCAGGTTTGATATGAACCCTCATAATAAACGAGTTTTTGAAAATTTGCTCTATGGCGGGCTGGGCTTGTGTTTATTAGGCTTTTTATTAACGTTATCGGAAGTCGCTCCTATATTTGGTATAATTTGTTTCGGCATAGGTGTAATTATATTTATTTTGTCGTTATGCTATCGCTTTATGATTGTACCCTCGCTGAACAAACCAAGTCAAAAGCCCAAAGAAGAAATTGCCGATATTACAAAACTTGTCATATTAAAATCGCGTAGCGACTTTATGAATATAGCACGCGGAATAGCAGAAGATTTGGGCAAGGTTGATAACTTTGAAAAGAAACGTCGCTGCTTAGAAGAAAAAATATCATTGTTACAAGAATATTACGGTTATGCTTTACAAAATTTAGAAAATCGCAGCAACGCCCTCACTGCGCTTTGCTTGTATTATATTCTCAATGCAGACGGGCTTATATATCTCTATACAAGACAAGCAACAACAGACAAACAATTTACTGATATATTTCAGTTAATTTTAGACGAATTGGACAACAATGAATTTGACAACGATCCTGATTTTTTTATGAAAAATATCGTAGACGGATATTTTCTGTGGCAACAAGAAAGTATTCCGTTAGAGAACGAGTAAAATACTCACGGGCACTCCGAAAAGTGCCCGTTTTTTGTTTAAGAAAGATATACCTTTCCGTTTTTCACCGTAAGCCCGCACATTTTTGCAAGTGCGGTTTTTTCTTCGGAAGAAAGCCCAGATTTTGCAATGTATTGCGCCACAACACGCTTTACTTGCTTTGCCGACACGCCAGAAATATCGCCGTCGGATATTGAGTACCCCGAACTCATAATAAGAATGAGTTTTTGCACCATATCCAAATCGGTTGACATTGTGTATTGTATCAACTTTTGTTTTCGAGAGCCGCTTACCGTTTTGCCGCTTGACGTAACGTCTGCCTCGATACTTTTCGTCGCAAAATAGTAATCGTAATATGTATCGTAACTTATACCGAGTTTGTTAAGGTTTGCCGCCTTTTCATACACGGTTTTATTATACGATTTTAACGCATATTCTGCGCCTACTACGGTACTTATCGCGTCGAGATAACTCATATCGAAATTATCGTCGGAAAGGTCGTATTTGCCGAGTTCTTCGTATAAATACTTTGCATTTGTCAAACTGTCTTTCATTAGAGTGTTGATAGCCGCCTGAATAACCTGCGTCTGGCTTAGTCTTTCGTCTTTTGATAACGTCGTATCGGTCTGTATTTGGCGTTTTTGCGTGTACATATCCGAAATAGTGCTTTTAACGCTGTTCAGATATTTTACCGTCGCTTTCGCCTGTGCGTCGCCGTCGGTCTTTTTATAGGTATATTTTTCTATCTGAGAGTAAAATTCCGTGCTCCACCTGCTATTTGTTGTAGAGTTCGCAAGCAAGTTTTTCGATACAATGCCGCTTTCCGCTTGCATTGTCGTTGCTGGTAAAACAATATCCGTTACGATACCGCCATATTGGTCGAGCAAATAGTCAATCTTCTTAGGCGAATAATTAAACACTTTGCCGAGCCAGATAGCGATATTACTCGTGCTTTCGTCGTATCTGTCGGAAGGTTTCGTGCTGTCGAATTTTTGCCCCTCGATAGTGCCGCCATACCACGTCGTATTTGTTTTTATATCCGTAATCGGACTGAAAATAGTACGCGTAAAGTTATCAACAGGTGTAACCGCTGAGGCTATACTGCTTAAATATCCCTCCCAAGCGTCCTCGTCGCCCTGAGCATACCATTTCGAACGCAGATACGCGCCGCCGAAAACGCTTACCACTCTGCCTTTCGGAATTTTAAGGAAATTCCCGTCGCCGAACGACAAAACATAGTTATTTTCTTTAACGTAATCGGAAAGATTGTTATAATCTTCGTCGTCATCGTGCAGCAAATCATTAAGAGCGGTTGCCGCTATACCGAGCATAACACTACGAACGATAAGATTTATCCACGATTGTGCCGCGTCTTTACCCGTATACGCTCTTACCATTTTTGAAAAGCCTTGAATCGCGGGGTTTAAGAACGGCATAATCGTTGCGTTGAGTTTCTTTGCGAATATACCGCCTCTGCCGAAATTCGTGGTAACGTCTTGCGCTCTCAAAAGCGATTCCTGAACTGATAAACCAGCCTCACGCGAGCAAATGTATTCTGCAAGTCTGGGTGCCATTTCAATAGCGTTCGAGGCTGCCTCTACCTTTTGCCCCGCTTTTTTGATAGCACTCATATTTTTATAATTCAAACCTTTTTCGTAGTCATAAACGCTTGCGGAAGTAATACCCGCCGCCTTTGCCTCTTGCCAGTAAACACCGTCACTTGCGATTTGCTTTCTCGCCTCCATATACGCCGACGTAAATTTCCTGAGCGGATAGCGGGTATAAAGCCCTGCGTCCTGAATATCTCGTATCGGGTTACGGAAGAATGAGAAGAACGGGTTAAACGACGTAACGAGTTTCTTAAACGCAGAGTTTACTTTCGCCGCGCCGTTGAGGATAGCGTTGTTGAACGCGCTATCGCCAGACGGCTGGAACGCCTCAATACCTTTGTAGAAGTTTCGCGACGTTTCCACCGTAACGCGTTTACCGTCGTGATAAAATGTTATCTGGTGGGTATTTTTTGTCTTATCCTCAAAGGTTTTTACAAGCGTATCTGTATCAACGTCAATGCTTGCGTCCTCTGTTGAAACAACTCTGAACTCGTCGTGCGCTTTACCGTTAAGCACGTCTACAAGCAATTTATTTGTTCTTGCCGACGCATATTTTTGTAAAGTCTGCTGAGCAATGGTATCGTCAATCGGCAAAATACGAGTATCTGCGCCGATTGCTTGTTTTTTTGCATTGTTTACGCGAATGTTGTTTTTACCCTGTATGGTTGCAATACCGCCCGCGTGCTCCTCTCTGAGCGTCGGAACGTAGTGCGGATAGAGTTCCCTCAGGTGGTCTGCGTATTCCTGCGAATACATACCGCTATCAACCGAAAGTTGCAAATTATTATCGTTAAACTTCCAGACTTTTTCTGCAATTTTCTTAAACTGCGGGTAAACCGATTCAATCTGCGCTATCGCCGCGCGGCTATCTGCCGCCGTTACATTCTCACCAAACACGGGTTTCCCGACCGCCATACGGTCGATATTATGATAATGCAACAAATATTCCTGAAATTTTGCGTAAGCCTGCCCGTCTTTTTTTGCAAGATTATAAATCGGCTGCCAGATTTTGCCCCACGATTCACCTAAACGCGTTTCGCCGTCAAAACTAAATTGTGCTCCACTCGGATCTAATGCGTTCATACCTGCATTTTTTCCTGCTCTTACATAGTTTGTTATTGCGGTAGCGTCCTTAATTCCCGCCTCGGTCATAACTCGCTCCACGCCAGCCTGCGCATTCGTCATAGCGATTTGAAAACCCTCTGTGTATTGTTTTGTATCGCTCTTGACTTGTTCTGCAAACTGTTCTTTCGTAGCCTCTTTTGTTATAACGTCTTTAACCGAAACTCTGCTGTTCGGCAATTCCGTCATAACCTTATCCGAGCCTTTTGTACTGTCAAGTTTAGCCTGCTGTTCTTCGGAAAGCGCGTACCGAATATCTGCGGCAGTAGTAGGACTTGTATTTTTTACGTCTTTTATCTGGTTTTGTTCCCACGCAACATAATATTTTTCGTGTTTACCGTAATTAACCTGAATACCGTCGTAACCTAACACTTTCTTTATGGCAGCATTCAACTCGTTCGGATAATAGCCAAACATTGTGTTGTCAATAAACATTCCGATTTCATTCATTTGAGCGGCAACTTCTTTTATTACCGATTCAGTCGCGCCCTCAGTCCAATATCTCTCGCTGAAATTACCCAAAGGGCTATCGTCCGCACTATAAATATCTGGGTGCATTTTGAGTATTTTCTCTGCCTGAGATTGCGTTACGGACTGCCTATAAAACTGGTCTATCGTACCGCCGTTGTCGCCCACCTCAATAATAAACGGGTTTTTAAGATTTAAGTAGCCCTCTATCGTCCTGTTTCCGTAAGCACCTGCGTGGTCTTTATTTGTAGTAAAATAATAACCTGAGCCGAACTGGTCTATGCCTTTGCCTACTCTTCCGCTATCAAACGTATAAAAATCATTATTCGTTCCGTGATACACCACAAGCAGGTTTCCGTCGTTGTCGGTAACTTTGCTGTCTGCAAAATATTTTTGCTGTTCGGCAGATAAAACTCGCCCCTCTGAATCTGTTTTCGACGACAAAGCATATTTCTTGTTGACTTTTTCGCCATTTTTGGATATACTGTTATTAGAGAGAGCGTTCGACCGCCCTGCAACCTGTGTGTTGTTACTGGTCGAATTGCTCTCTTTTATTTTTACAATATCGTAAAAAGTAGCAACATTGTCGCTGCCCTGTGCGATAAGCAATTCGCCCTTGAAAGTTTTTCCGTCAAGAATGAAAGACACATTATACCTGTTAAAGCCGCCAGCATTTACAGGTTTTGTATGCTTTGCGCTTTCGTGCCCGATAAGTTCACCCGTCTTTACAAGGTTTGTAAGTTCCGTTGACGCTCGCATTTTTGCCGAATATTCCGATCCGCTCTGGTTGAATAATCTTTGCGTATCTTTTGAGTGAGTATACTCTTTTTCAGATATTCTGCTGTACGTCGTTCCGTCAATCGTTTTACCTCTGAAACGTTCTTGAATATATTTTCTTGCAACGTTGCCGAGTTCTTCGCGTTGTACGCCGTCAAAAATATGCTGGTCGGTATCAACAATAACTGTATCTTTGCCGTCAATAGACGCTATACTCATTCGGCTTGCATTTGTAATACCGTTTGCAACATTGCCCTTATTTTGATTATACAACGTCTTAAATCTGTTTTCGAGAATTTGTACGTCTGCCTCAACCGTCGTATCGACGGCGGCGGTTTTTTTCTTAAAGCCTTTAAGCCAGTTTAAGCAACGTTGTATAAACGTCGGCTTTTCTGCCGTAAGTTTTGCAAGCATATTGCGGTTTCCGAGCATTTCTCTCACATAATGTGCCGTGAGTTCTGACGGTAAAATTTCCTCTGCAAATAAAGCCTCTTCGTTCTTGTAGAGTTCCTTATACGCGTTCTCGATTTTCGCCTTTTCTGCGGGGTGCGCGTCGTAATACTCGGTTGCCATTTTTGCTATATCCGAATATCCCTCTGTCCCCTCGAAAGCGTGCGCAAGTTCTTCAAGAGTGATTTTTTCCACGGAATTTACGCTGTCGGGGCTTAAATAAATCGTATTATGCCCGCTGCGCGAGTAACATACGCCGTCAACGGCTTTCGCTTTACCGTCGCTGCTCTTAGCGGAAATATCTGCAAACCCTATGCCAGTACCCGTATCGGCGGCAATTTGTGCCGTTTGCTTTATTTTGACGTTATCCACGCCATAACGCCACCCAGACGCGATAGTCCACTCAACCTCTAATTTCTCACCGTAAGTAAGGTTTTCGTAGCCTTTTACGTTGTTTCTTGCGTAAATTTCGGCACGTTTCATTTCGAGCGGTTTTAAGGTCTGACTTTTGTTTCCTGCGGGTTGACTGTTAAGTTCTGCCTGTTCGGAAAGCGCATAACGGGAAGTATTTTTCGGCTTTTCGGACGTACTCTCGTGGATAAGTCCGTCCTCTTTGGCGGCGGCAAACAATTTATCGAAAGCCGCGTTTATACGCGTTCTTTCTTCGCCTCGCGGCATTATATACGCTACCGTTCCGTCGTCTGCAAGAACCGCACCCTCGGAATGCCCAGAAAGGTAATCGTTGGACTTTGCCGTTTTATCGGTTATATAGGACGCGAACGCCCTTGCGAGCATTTCGCAGTTAGAATCCCAGTACCCGCCGTCTTTTTGACTTGCGGTGCTTAATTTCATTGCGTCTTTGTAATATTCCGTTTTCTCTTTTACTTTAACGTCGGGTTTTAAGCCTGCGTCCTGAACGGCGTGCGCAAGCGAGAGCCTTTCCTCTTTCGATAAGCCCTTACCCGTAATTTCTTTCTGCAAATCGCTCAAATCGTCTACTACGGAACGCTTGTTGTCATAGAATTTCGCAACAGCCTGAACGTCGCCTTTACGCGCCTGCTCTTTAAGTTCGGCAAAACGTTTGAAATCTGCCTCGGTCGCCATACGCTTGTAATACTTTTGATTGACATAATTTTGCATTGTTTCCTTGCTCATTTTACCGTTTAATGCCGCAAAATTATTGTCAAGATAATATTTCAGCCGTTGCTGGTTTCTATCTGCTTGCTTTTGGCTTGCAAGAGCGTTTTCTTCCACCGTACCGTCGCGATAAAGCATAGTGTTTATAAGTTCGGTGGCGGCAGTTCTTGTATTTGTCGGCAACTTACTTAAATCGCTCGACATTTGCGACTGGTGTGTATCACCCGAAATATAGTCCTCGAACGCGTGCCACCACTCGTGGGCAAGAGAGCCTGCGCCGTTCATTTTCGTAAGGTTGATAACCTTTCTCAACGGCTCATAATGTGCCGCCGCACCCGTTAAGCCTTGACCGCGAGAGCCGAAACCGATATTAAGCGTTCCGTTAAGCGAAATATCCGTCTTTTCCATACTGAGCGCGTCTGCTAAGTCGCAAAATGCGTCGTAGCCGTAATTAAGCGAGGTTTTTCTGTCGAGTTCGGAAAGCCAGTTGCCAAATTCGCCGCCTTTTATTCCGAAGTCGCGTATATAGTCGTCGCCTGCAATATCTCTGCCCTGACGATAATCGAGCCCCTCACGGTGCACTTCTGACAGTTGTTCGGGCACATATCTCTGTTTACCCGCTTTTGCCGCCGTCGTAGCCGTTCCGAAATGCTCTTTACCGTAAGCGATAGCCTCTTCAACCGTGTTAAAGCCTACGGCGACGCGATAGCCGCTTTTGACGATATAATAATTGCCCGTTTCCGCTTTACTGCCGTAAAACGAATTGCTGGTCTTGCGAATTTCATATCCGCGCGGCAATTTACTGTCCGACGGAACGCCGAACCCCTCCATAAGCGCACTTTCGCTAAGGCTGTCAAAACGTTTTGCCACCCTCTCTACAACGCCCAGATATTGTGCGCCGTAAAGTGCGGGGCTATGATAATATTTATCTGTCCACGTCAAGCGACCGTTTTTGAGTTCGGCATATCCTTTTTCGGTTATCCACTTTACGCCCATATCCTTGAAATCTTCGGCAGTCTTGGCATTTTCTGCCATTTTCCGAATCTCAGTAATTTCGTCGGCATAGAGTTTCGCGGCAGCGAGAATATCTGCCTCGGACTTATTCCGATAACTGAAAGCCGAGGACGGCGTTGTATCCAAAGATTTGTAAATTTCGTTTTGAGCGTACAATAAACCTCTGTCGCCGCCGTCGGCAACAACCTGCTCCCAGTTCGGACGTTTCCACACGCGCTCTTTCTTGGCATACTTCTGAATTTCGCGAGCGTTCATTCCCTCCATATCGGCAGAGGTAAGCCCTCGCGCCGCCCATTCGTCCTTACGCGCACCGCCGATTTTCTCTCCGAAATCAGCCTGCTTTTTGGTCGTTTTTGCGGCTTTTTCAGTCTTTGCCGTTGCGTCCGTCGCGGCAACCTCTTTCGCCGCGCTATCGGCTGTTTTTGCCTGATACAACGTGCCTGCGCCCTGATTGTCTATACTCGTCTTTATAACGTCATAACCAACAGCGGCAAGTTTTGACTGCATTTCGTCAAATTGAGCAACAGAAAAAGCCGTCGTTTGAATACGTTCGCTATACGCCTGTGAATTTTTGCCCGTAAGAGTAAGCGAAAGTGCGTCCGAAACCGTCTTTGCGTCGTCGAAAAGCGCGGTGTAAAATTCGCCGCCCTGAATAAGCACGACTGCTTTTCCGTTTCCCTTTTTACTCTTGGAATAAGCCTCTTTGCCCCTAAAATAAGCCTGAACGTCTTTCGATAAAGCCTTAAATTCTTTAACGGTGAAATCTTTATATCCTTTACCGTCGGCAAAACCCTTTTTAAGTTCCGTTCCAGCGCTTTTATCCGTTGTTTCGGTCTTAGTCGTGCTTTCGGCTTGTTTTTTCGCTTTCGATTGCTTGACTGGCTTTGCGGTCTGCTCCGTCTTGGCGGCGGCTTGCGTTCCGTCCGCAAAAGACGCGGTGTAATCAATTTTTACGCTATCGCTTTTAATTCTTTCGCCATTCATAGGCTTCATAGGCATAATGCAAGCGTCGCCGTTTTTGCCTTTGATATACAGCACGTCTATATTAAAACCGTCTTTTGTTTGTTTATGTTCTGTAAGAAAAGCCTGCGGACTGTCGATTGTGTCGATAACTCGGCTCACCAGTTTCGTGTTATAGTAAGTGTCGCCGATTTTACTTATGGATAATTCGGACTTTTTAGCGGGAACAACCGCACGGATAGCGTCTGCGTCTATAACAACCTCGCGCATATCGTTACTGTTCCTGTATTTATCCATAATGTTCCCGAAATCAATACCGCCCTTTGCCTCGGTAAGCCCGCTCACGGTATCTGTATAGGCAGCGCAAAAAAGTCCGTCGCCCACATATTGAACGCCGTTCATAACATACGCGCCGCGTAAATTTTCCCGAACGTCTTTTGACAGCGTTAAGGAAACAAGCCTTTCGCGCGCTTTATCGAGTTTAGGTCTTTTCTTTGCGGCAGACTTTTTCTCTGACGTTTCGCTCTTTTGGGTAGGCTTAGCCGCCGCCCGTTCGGTGCTTTCCGCGCTTTGTGAATGATATTGTTCTTTGTACCATTTCGGCATTTGCTTGCCGTCGAGTTCGATTGCCCTATCCATAATTTCGACGTAAGGCTTTTTACCCGCGCGTATTTCGTCGGCGTGCTCGGAAATTGCTTTCGCCAGCGATTTTGCTGAATATAAGCCCTGCCGTTCATAATCGGATAAATCGCCCATTGCGTACTCGGCAACGGCGTCGATATTCTGTCCGTCTTGCGTGTTAATAACCTTATCGTAATCAACAACGCCTAAATCGCACAGTTCGCCCATAACGCGCTCCGTCGCAACGGGGCTTTCTTTCAGTTTGTTTATTTCTTTTTGTCTATTGGTGTTGTCTGCGTTGTTTTCGGTCGTTTCTTTGCCGCTCTCCGATTTTTTGGTGGTTTCTTTTTCCGCTTTCTTCGGCTCAGCCGCCTTTTCGGTTGATTTTTCGGTCGTCTTTTTCGTTTCCGTCGATTTTTCCACCGCTTTTTTACTTTCGGTTTTCTCTTTGGCAGTCTTTTTCTTCTTAGCCTTTACTTTTTCAGCCTGTTTTACAGACTTTTTATCGCCCTGAGCCGCGTTTTCTTTCGTCGCCTCAGTATTTTTCGCAACGAAAGATTGCCCCTCCGTATTTTCAACAGTGGGGGCGGCGGCTTGTTTTGCCTGTTGCGGCTGCCCGACGTTCGTTTGAGCGTTTGTCGCGGCAGACTGTGGCGTTACAAGGGCTTTTATAGCGTTGACGAGTTCGGTTTTCGTAAGAACGTGAGAAATATTACCGTCTAAATAAAGCATATATTTCCCGTCGGCAGTTTTCGATATACCTGCATAAGTCTTTTCGCCTACCTTAAATACGCTTATACCGTCCTTAAATGCCGTTTTTTCGGTAATTGTGTCTGCGTCTGCCACCGCCTCGTTTGTATTGATAACACGCGCGATTTCCTTTTTCGCTGCCGACATAGCCGACAGTTCGGCTTTTTTACTCGTAAGCACTTCGCTATTCGTTGTTTGAATTTTATCTACGAAATCGTCGTAAGTAATAGAGTCAACGTCTATCCCGAAAAGGTCGTTTATGCTCTTTTTCTGCTGCGGCGTTGCTTCTTTCTGGAAATTACGAAAATCGGCTTGCATTATTTCGCCCGCCCGCTTATTTGAAATAGCGTCATAAACGGAATCTTTGCTCATAAGTAAATGTCCGAGGTAGTCCATTGTTGCAAACCTTGTTACAATCGCGTCGTTGTTGACAAATTCCTGAGCATTTGCGAAATGAATTACATTACCGTCTGCGTCCTTATAACCTCTCGCATTGATAGCGTTGACGAGTTCGTCGGCATTAGCAACAATATTTTGTTTGCTGCGTTGTATACCCTCGTCGTGAACAAGCGCAGCAATATCTACGCTCATTTGACCGAGCATTTTCTTTTGTGCAACAGATATAGTGCCGTCGCCTTTATCCGCTGCCTGATAGCGTGTTACCAAATCGGAAATTTCGGTATAAACTTCGCGCCCCGTAGCGTGTTGCTGTTCATAATCGGCAAAACTTTTCGCATAATCAAGCGTTTCGTTTACGGAAGTAGTATTTTGCGCAATACTGTTGCCGAGTTTTATTTGCCTTACGGTTGTAACAGCCTCACCAAAACCGCCCATAATAACGCCAGATAAACCACCTATCAATGCGGCATAGCCCACCTCTTGCGCGGTTGCGTTTTTTGCGTCGGGATCGACTTGCGTCCAGCGTTGGAAATACGGATCAAGAATTTCACTCATTCCCTCCTCAAAAGCCTCGCCCGCAAAATCGCTTAAAAGCCCTTTCACAATGGACTTTTTTGCGACGGTTTTAGCCGTTTGTTTTGCAAACAATTTCGCGCCGACTTTACCTGCCGCACCCGAAACATATTCAAGTCCAGCCTCAGTAATACCAGAAAGAGCACCATATAAAAACTCTTTTCCACCAAGTTCGCCCGTTTTCTGATACGCCTCTGCGGTAGATTGCCCTGCCGCTCCCAAACCGATTGTTGCGCCAGAAATAGCCGCTGCGACAGGAGCAGTCAATGTTCCCCCAGATATAAGCGACGCGCCAGCGACAACTGCCATACCTACAAGGCTGTTGCCGATACCGCCTGCGACGTCGCCTGCAACCTGCCAGCCTTTGGACGGGTTGTACCACTCATTCAAATCGTTGGTTAAATCGCCCGTAAAATTGTCGGCAAACTGTTGTTCAGCCCACTCGTCTGCGCCAAAAATTTTAGCGATACCGCCAGCGGTATAGTCCCAGATACCCTCTAAAATACCCAGAGCACCTAAGCCGATACGCCCGCCGACATAACCTACGCCGCCGAGAAAACCACCGTTATTGTAATCAATCGTTTCTTCTTTTCGCGGTTCGGTAGGCGAAAAGTTGAATGCCTGAGAAAGCGTTTGCTTGTTTTTCGATAAACCTTGCGTTCCATTTCCAAAAATCTGCGAAAGAGATTGCTTTGCCATTTTTTGCTCCTAAAAACTATTTTTTATCAACGTGAAAAGCGATATTGCTACTTATATTGATTTTGTAACCGTTCGGCACATAGAAATTTACACCGCTTGCAAATTTCCCCCCGCTTAAATAGGTACTATCGTTTCCGTCCTTAGCCTTAACAAATATACCGTCGCCTATATACACATATATACATTCGACATCCCAAGTGTTTCCGTAATTCATTATAACGTAATCGCCTGCTTTGATTTTGCCCGACTTAGCGTCCGAAACGATAGACTGAGCATATTTTTCTTGCGTATTTCCCGACTTGCCCATACCGCTATAACTGCCGAATTTTTTTGTATTAAAGTCGGACGCATAAATATCAACGACGTTTCCGCCTTTTTCCTTTGCCGACGATTTTACCATTATTTCGTTCGCTATATCCTTTGCGTAAAGGCGCATATAGGTTGATTCAATTGCTTTTTTATTCGCGTCATTTATCCATTGACTTGATTTTGCCGTATTCATAACCGTTTTTGCGTCTTTGAAAGAAAGCGTATACCCGTTTCCGTCAGCAAAAGCGGAATTATCTGTCGCAATACTCGATTCATTCCAAAGAGCCTTTATTTTGTTGTATTGAGCCTCGGACAAATTGCCTTTTTTGTACATATTGTCTATTTCGTTTGTGTTCACATTGTAGCCCGATTTTATTGCCGTTGTATAATATTCGCTCGTGCTCTTCTGATTCTGAGAAACAAGTTTATTATAATCTTCCTCGGTAAGGTTAGATTTCAAACTTTCGATATATTCAGATTGCCCACCGTTATTTGCAACAATATAAGAAATTGTATCTGCTGCAACCGCCGAACTGCTCTTCGCAAACGCCTCATTTTTAACTTTTTCTTCTTCCTCTTGCGTCTTTTTCTCTTCCTCTGTTTTTCGCGCAAGCGTTGCGTTAAGCATATTTGTCAATGTTGTAATATCTTCATTTGACAGCCCTGCCTTTTCGCCTAACGCTTTAATGCTTTCTGGCGTATAAGTGGTGTTCGTGTCCTGAACAGCACTCCAAAGCGTATTGTAAATATTTTTTGTATATTCTCTATCGCTTTCGGCTTTTGTTTGTTCTTCTTGATACTTGCGCTGATCGGCAAGACGTTCGTCGTAAAGAATTTTATCTGCAAGTTTTTCGTTCATCGCCTGAATATATTGCTGATACGTTGCTTGATTATTTGATTTAGAGGCGATTTCCTGCGCCGTAGCAGCCTGAGCGTCTGCACGTTTCTGTGCGTAAGCCTGTGCTTGTAAATAATCGGAATAGCCGCCGCCCGTCAAGCCCATTTGAGCCAGCGTTTCGGCGTTTGTTCCATAAGTTGCTTTATTCTGTGCGTAGGCATTTTCGGCGTTTGCCATAGCGCGGGCTTTCGTCTGCTCAGCCTGCTTGTTTGCGGCGTCGAGTTGTTCCTGATATCCCTTTTTCATTTCGGCAATATAGTCCTCATAGGACATTTTGCTGTCCTCGCTCTTACTTTCTTCGGCTTGGGCGGCGGCAGTTGCCGTGTTCGCGGTTTCAGCGGCTTTTGTTTCTTCTGCTTGCGCTTGTGTTGCAGGCGTAGTTGTGGGCGTGGTTGCCTCCGCTTTCTCTGCCGATACCGATTGATTAGACGTATCTATAAAATCTGCATATTTTGCGGTAGATTGCTTTTTTTCGGGATATAAATTCTCGATTATCTCTCGTATCGCTGGCGCAAAATTATCTGCGTTTTCAGTCGCGGCTTTGCTCGACGAACTACTACCGCCAGACGTTTTGATTGCGGGCATTGTTTCTACGGTCGGGTTACCCACAATAACGCCCTCGTCCGTTACGCCGCCTTTATTGCCGCCTGAAAAGCCGCCGCCCACTGTTCCGACTACTCCGCTGGCAAAGTCAGGTTTCTTTATTTCCACCTGATTTTTTAACGAGGTTGAAAGTACGGGCTGATTTGTTATCTCGCCTATGTAATCGCTATAACCGTAAGAGGGCGTAGTCTTAACAGCAGACACGGCGGGCGTTACGCTGGAAAGTTTTGTATCTTCGCCTGTGTATGCCCCCACATATCCGCTTTTACTGTTTACAGATGGAGTTGCAACGTTGATAAAATCGCCATAACCTACGTTTCCCGTATTTATCGTAGGCAGTGTTACATTCTTCGCGCTGCCCGTATTCCCGATAAAATCGGCATACAAGCCACCAGTACTGCTGTTTATCTTTTTCGTCTTATTTGTCGTTATACCAGTTCCTAACGCCAAATTTTGGTTAAGGATATTCTTTGCCATTATGCTTTACCTCCCAGTTTGCTTATGTAGTCCAGATAACCCTCTGCGCCGTCCGCACGCTCTTTTTCTATATATGCCTGCGTTTGCAAGTCTTGGTTTTTCTGCTGTTCCGCTGCAAGTTGCTGTTCGAGTTGCTGTCTTTGCGCCTCTATAATGCCTCTGATACGCTCTACCATATCTCTCGCGTCTGGATAGTGGTGCTTTTCCATTTGTTGCCAGAAAATAAGCAGCGTTTCGAGTTCTTGCGGGTTTCCGTAACAGCCGTTTTGGAAATTCAAGCGGTTTTCGCTCCAAATCGTTTCCCTTGACTGTTCTACGTCGCCCGTAGTGTCCGTTCCGAATAAATATTGTGTGTTGTAGTAATATTCGCCGTTCTCGTCGCGTTCGATAAAATCATAGCGATTGAATTGAGCGTTTTGCAGTCTGCCCATACTGTCAACGTAAGACATAATGCGCGGCTCGTCGGCATAAGCAAGATAGTAAAGGAAGATTACCTCGTCTATTTCGGCATAAGCGGCATTTTTCATTTTTCGTTTGCTGTCAAGCCGCCCAGCCGACTGGTTGACCTGAATTTGCTTTGCCTTGCCGCTTTGAGCCGTTGAATCGGCTTGCCCCTGATAACTGTCTGTTATACCCATAATGCGCTTTGATTGTTGGTAAAGCCGCTCCGACTGTGAAATATCCTGACCTAAATCTACCTGCAAATCAATGCGCCCGAACAATTTATAATTTCCCTCGCCTACTTTAATAACGTTCTTATACAGTCCGTTATCGAATTGTCCGATATAATCTTCTGGCGCAGTAGGGTATACGCCCGCGTTCATAAGTTTTTCAAGAATACGGCTCTCGATTTTGTTGATAGCCTGCTGTTGCGGACGAATAAACTCGCAATCGGACTGACCGAAAAGACTATCCTCTTGCGACGTGTTTTTCCTGATAATGATAGGAAATTTCGACGGCGTGTAGTACGGCAGTTTCGTGCGTTCGAGTTTCGGCACTTGTACTGGAACGGTAGCGGGTATCATTATGCCGTTTACTTCGTCCATAGCCACGCTGCCGTCCTCTAAAACGGCTTGCTGTTGCGATTCTTCCATTAAAACTTGCCCGTCTTTCATAACAGGCGAGGCGGCGGGTATCACGCTGCCGTCGGAAAGTACAATATCGTGGTCGAGTTCCTCGTATTCGTCGTCTTGCAATTCATAGTCTGGCTTGTCACAGGTGCATAATTCTTTACGCCGCCCGCAGTTCTTGCAAACATACACCTTACGCGAATAATAGTCCTCAATGTCCTGCAATTCGGTATCGCCCGACCAAATATATTGGCAGATTTTATCTTCGTCGTTTTTGTAATAGCAAACGTTGACGGTTGCGGTTTCGTCAGTTTCGCCGCCATTTTCGCTTTCGGTGTCGTCTGCCACGTCTATTGAAACGCCATACTTACGCACTAAGTCCTCTTTCGTGGTTTCAAACGTAATAAAGCAGTATTCCATATCGTCAATATCGTAAATGCAAGGCTGCCCGACGAAATGCGACGGCGACCAGCACGTTATTTTAACGTCGCCCACCGTGTTATGTGTCTTTATCGAGTTATCCCACTCAACAAGCCAGATACTGCCGCCGTAAATCGGGGAATACCGTTCGTCTATGTCGTTCATTTTCTCGAAAGGCAGTCGATTACGCTTATTTTTAAGCAGTCTTTCTATGCTTTTCGCGTTCCTGTCGTTACGTTCGGAATACACCTCTGGCGTTACCGCGGTAGAGGGCAAATAACTTGAAAACTGGCTCTCGATAAGTTCGTAAGTAATGTTTCTGCCTGTAAGCGCGGGCTCGTCGCTGTTGTCGATAGTTAAATCGCCCTTGTACTGCTTGCTCCACTTGTCGAAATCGTCGCGGAGGGCTGTCTGCTGCCCCTTAGCGTTTTCAAACAAGTCCTTAAAAAATTGAAGTTTATTGTCTTTATCTACACGCATTATAACGGTTTACCTCCCTTGCGTTTGATTATAATATCTCGTTCTTCCTGCGTTCTGGCATTTCTGTAATCTTCCAGTTCGTCAGGTCTGTATTTGACGCGTCTATCGCTTTCTGCCGCCGCAGGGCGCGTCCAGTAAACGGCAAAATACCTTGCAGCGTCTGGACTGTGCGTAATTTCGTGCGGCTCGGTTGCGCAGTCTGTCGGGTGTTTCTCGTCGCGTTGCAATTCTGGCAGGTATTTTATAAGCCACTTGCAATTTGAAAAGATATGCAGTCGCGATACACCGTCGGCATTGGGTTTCATAAGTTCTTTAAGCGCAAGCCAGCCCGCCTCTCTATCGTTGCTCGATTTCGTGAGTTCCAGTCCCGCCTCATAAAACAATGTATTTTTCCCTTTGCCCGTTTCCTGACTTCTGCCCCATAAATCTGGCGGCGCGAGCGTTGCGTATATCTTCTCGTTTTCGTCCGTAAAATCGAGTATTTTCTGGGCGGCGGTCGATATAGGCAAATCGCTTTCGCACAATTCTCGGTAAAAATAGCAGTTGTGCAGGTTATCCACGGCAACCCAGTAGCAAGCCAACATATCAAGTCCGTAGTCGAAAACTCTGTACCGCCGCCATTCGGGAGGAATAGCAAACGGTGTACAAACGTGTATTTCGCGCCGAAATTCCTCAAAATATTGCCCCTCGAAGTAGTCCCACTCGCCGTTTAGCAACCCTTGTTTTTCGCTGTCTGGCAGGTTTTCAAGACGTAAAACGTAATCTGGATCTTTTTCCATAAGAAAGAGGTTATCGTAAACCTTGCTCGGAATGAATATGCGGCGAGAAATAATCGGCTGTCCGTCTGGTCTGTAACCTATAACCACGTCGTGCGGCTTGTTCCACTCGCCTATATCGACGAAACGTTCTTTAACCCAAACGCGCCCCGCACCTGTCGGGTTCGTGGACGATTTCATATATTTCGGATAGCCGTTTGCACCTCTTAAACGCGAAAGCATATATGTGTAGGTGAAGTCCGTGAAATGCGTCAACTCGTCAAAGCGGATAACGTCGTATTCTGCCGATTGATAGTTATACACGTCGGTTTCGTTTTGAAGATACCCGCAGTCGATTATGCTGCCGTTGATAAACGTGAACGTGTGCGCCGTTTGATTATAGGAATATTTCCCTCTCGGATAAACCGCAAGCATTGTACGAAGAATAGAACGCTCCAACTCAGGATAGGTCTTTCTGAATATAATCTGCTTGCTTTTCGGATATTTCAGCGCGTACAGCATAGCGTCGATAACCTGCCCGTAACTTTTGCCACCGCCCGCCGCGCCGCCGAACAATACCTCCGTTGCGTCTGCCTCAATAAATTCCTGCTGCTTTTCCGTAATCTCTAAGTTTATGGAATTGT